>JBDLIF010000091.1:0-8745 GCA_039714955.1 Pseudomonadota bacterium
TGTTGCCTCCGTTACTGCCCAGTCCCTTGCTGAGAAAAATAGCTACGCAGACTGGATCAGCGCAATGAAGCAAGCACCGAGAGGGCCGTTTAATCGTATTCGCTGGTTCTGCGCCGATGGTGAGATATTGCCGCCGAAACCACATGCCTGCCTGCCCCATGGGGGGGGTGTACAGCACGGGGAGTGGACGGATCAGGTCAAGCAATTACGGACTAATGGTTACTATGTGGCGAATATTCTCGCCGGGATAGACGTGCATGCCTTTCTGCAAAGCCCCAATGCCAAGACCATCCTTAATCAGATACTGATCGAACAATTTCTTATCCAGCTGGATGATGGCTGGATCTGGCGCAAGGCGAGATTCTACCGGGGTGCGCTGCAGGAGGAGGGTGAACGCGACGGCGCGCGACGTTTGCTGACCGGGCTGCTGGCTGAACCAGAGTGGCTGAGCCGGAATTTCATCGCCCTGCGTACCGGTGCGAACCTGTTGCGTCATGGTACCGAGACCCTCTCAGCCAGTCAGGTTCGTGAACGCTCCTCGGAGTTGGCCAACCTGGACCCTGGGTTCAAGCCTCTACGTAACAAGATCCATGTTTTACCCGAGGCGGAGGATGCTGATCGGGTACGGGACTATGCCCGAGGTCTCGGGCATGCAGCAGATGCCCGATATACGGAACTGGCTGACCTCATTGATCGTCTTTACGCTGATCATCAAGTTGAAGAGCAACTCCTCCGCCTGGCAAGTGGCAATCCGATGATCGTGAAGCTGGCGCGTACGGGCTCAGCGCGTCTCCAGGCGGCGGGCACACCGCAGGCTCGTTTTGCAGCCAGTGCCGATTTGCTGGCGGAGATAAGGAGGCTCATCTCAGAGCCAATCTCTCCCTCGCTGCGTCTTGCCATGCTGGATGTCAGCCTTGCACTCGAGGCGAGCCATTTCACCGCTGCCACTGAACTTCGCGGACTCATGGACAGCGCTCCCCGCCGGCAGCAACTCGACTGGCTTCACAGTGCGGTTCAGGCGAGCTACGGTACGGGGCTGATCAGCCAGAGGCAACGCGAGGCATTGGACGAATCCATGGCGCGGCTGGATGGCAGTAGAATCGATCTCCACACTTATCAAACTGAACTTAACTACTTGAGTCTGGTGACGGACTGGTCGCAACGGCAACTGGACTTTTCCTTCGGCGCCTCGATGCGACACCTTGCGGATATAGAGCCCAAAGCAGGTCTCTTCATCCATTCCCAGCTGCGAGCCAGCGCCCTGCTGTTCTTTGCTCAAGTGCTTGACGGGCTGTTGCAGGATGCCAATCAGCTTGCCGGCGTCAGAAAGGAGCTGTTCAGTGCAGAGATCGGCAGCGGGCTACGGGGGCTCAACCCGGGCCTGGCCCAGGGTATCCTGCACACCAGCGGAATCGAGCAGGATCACACCCCTGATCCCAGAGGTATCTACCTGCTTTCAGAGACCAGATCACAGCTCTTCCCGGTTGCCGGTATTCTGACCGCCGGAGCGGGTAATCGTCTCTCTCATGTACAGTTATTGGCCCGCAATCTCGGCATCCCCAACGTGGCGGTGGATAAGGCGCTGATTCCGCGGCTGCGTGAGGCCGATGGAAAGCAGGTGCAGCTGGCGGTCTCCGCAAGCGGTTCTGTGCGCCTGGTGGAATCAGATAATATCCCTTCAAGGGCAGTCAAACTCGAGGTGCTGATCCACCCGGATCTGGAAAAGCTCAACCTCGACAGGCAAAAGTTTCTTACTCTAAGTGAACTCAAGGCGGATGATTCAGGCCGGGTAGTGGGTCCGAAAGCGGCCAAGCTGGCTAGACTCCAACAACAGTTGCCAGAAGCCGTGGCTGACGGCCTGGTGATCCCCTTTGGAGTGTTTCGTCATCTGCTGGATCAGCCGTTTGAGGATTCCGGTAGATCAGTGTTCGAATGGATGAAGAGTGAGTATCGACGCCTGGCAGCGCTGCCCGCAGGTTCTCGGAAGCAAAATGAGGGAATCGAGAGTTTCCGCGGTCAATTGCACGAATGGATCATTCACGCGGATCCTGGTGACGGCTTTCGCAAGGAGCTGGGTAGAGCCATGCGGCGGGTGTTCGGCCCTGATGGCAGCTATGGAGTATTCGTGCGCAGCGATACCAATGTGGAAGATCTGCCAGGTTTCACCGGTGCCGGATTGAATCTCACCGTTCCCAATGTAGTGGGTTTCGAACAAGTCCAGACAGCGATTTCCCAAGTCTGGGCCTCACCCTTCACAGCTCGCGCCTTTGCCTGGCGTCAGGCCCGTATGGATCAGCCGGAGCATGTCTATCCGGCGATACTGTTGATGCGCAGCGTGCCGGTGGATAAATCCGGTGTCATGGTCACCCAAGATATTGATAATGGAGATCGCCGTTGGCTGTCAGTAGCGGTCAATGAAGGGGTCGGTGGCGCCGTGGACGGTCAGGCCTCGGAGTCCCTGCGTATCGGCCTGGACACTGGCGAGATACGCTTCATGGCACAGGCCACGGCCACACATCGGCGCATAATCGAGGCCAGTGGGGGAATCCGCAAGTTGCCTGTGAGCGGCACGGACCGGGTGCTCAGCGAGCGGGAGATTGAACAACTGGTGGGTCTTGCCCAACGGCTTGAACAGCGGTTGCCTGCCACTCTGGATGACACAGGGCTGCCGGTAGCTGCCGACATCGAGTTCGGGTTTCTGCATGGCGAGCTAAAACTCTTTCAGATCCGGCCTTTTCTCGAAAGCCGGCGTGCCCGTACCAGTCAAACGCTTATTGACCTGGATGCCGGGATCAAAGACTTGCATCTGGTTCGAGTCGGTCTCGGTCTACCGCCGGGAGGTGAGCTGTGAGAACACGCGCTATTTTACCTGCTGTCCTCAGCATTCTGCCGCTGATGACTCATGGCTACCCCTTATATGACAGTGAAGAGACAGGTATACAGCGCCTGGAGGCCGCGCGCCTTGCCCACGAGGGTGTGATCCCCGGTTCCCAACGACCGGCGGGAGAGCTGCTCTCCTTGGAGCAGGTAGACCTGCGTCTGTTGGCCTACCCGGAGCTGGACCTGCCGACGATCGATACGAAATTCAGCGAACAGATTCGCCGTTTGCTTGGTAAGGAGGCGGAGCGTTACAGCCTGTCGCTGCTGGATCTCTCCGATCCGCGGCGCCCGCGCTATGCCGAGCACAATGGCGCTGCCCGGCGTAATCCAGGTAGTGTGGGAAAGATCATCGCTGCACTGGGGTTTTTTCAGGCCCTGGCGGATGCCTATCCGGATGATCTGGCGCAGCGCCGCATCCTTCTGCGCGATACCCAAGTCATTGCTGACGGGTTTATCGTTTACGATCATCACAAGGTGCGGCTGTGGAACCCACAAAAACGCCGGCTCACACGCCGGCCATTGAGACTTGGGGATGAGGGCAGCTTGTGGGAGTATCTGGACTGGATGCTGTCAGCGAGTTCCAACGCGGCGGCGGCCATGGTGATGCAACAGGCCATGCTGCTGCGTCATTTCGGTCGTGACTATCCGCCGCCATCGGAAGAAGTGGAGCGTTTCTTCCGTGAGACACCCCGCAAGGTCCTGGGTGAGTTGTTTGTCGCTACCTTTCATGAACCGGTCACGCGCAACGGCCTCGATCTGGAACGGCTGCGCCAGGGCAGCTTCTTCACCCGTACCGGTAAACGCAAGGTGCCGGGAACCACCAGCCATGCCTCCACCCGGGAAATGCTGCGGCTGATGCTCAGAATGGAGCAGGGCCGTCTGGTGGATCTATTCTCCAGCCGGGAACTGAAGCGGCTGCTCTATATGACCGAACGGCGTATCCGCTATGCCTCCGCGCCGGCGCTACGGGATGCGGCGGTCTATTTTAAATCCGGCTCCCTCTACTCCTGTCAACCGGAGCCGGGTTTTACATGCCGCAAGTATATGGGTAACAAAAAAAATCTGATGAATTCAGCAGCGATCGTTGAATATCCAGCCGGTAAGGAAGAACTCTATTATCTGGTCACCCTGACATCCAATGTGCTGCGGGAAAACTCAGCGGTGGCGCACCAGACCCTGGCCATGCGCATCCATCGGCTTATTCAGAGAAATAATACTGAAAAACAAGGGGATAAAGGTGATAAGTAGCCTTGAAGAAGTACTAGTCTTTACTTGCGACTTGAAGCGGTACGATCAGATCATTCAGCGAGGTGATCAGTTGACTCAGCCACTGGCCGCCCTTGGCATTGTCCGCCAAGGCGACGGCGATATATTTGTAGGGTCCGTTTTCAACCAGGGCGCTGTCAGCATGCCAATGCCGCCAGCTGCCGGATTTGCGATAGATCTTTGCGCCCGGCCGTGCCTTGAGCCCTTTGACGAACTTGTGCTCGATACCCGGGTTCCCCAACATTGACTTCATCTCACTGGTGAGCGTATTGTTTACCAATTGGCCGGTCTCCAGCAGGTAGTAAAAACGCGCTGTCTGCAGAACAGTGGCCCCGTGAGAAAGATTGTGCAGCGGATCCCGGTGGTAGGCGGGGGACTTGCCGTACTCCTTGCCAACCCAGAGCCCGCCCCCCTGTTTGGGGTCGTAGAGCTTGAAGCGCTCGGACTGAAGCAGCTCCAATACACGTTCTTTTCCCACCTTGTTGAGCATGCTTGTGGCATCTAGATTGGATGAGATCCGGATCATACGGGACAGGGACTCACGGGTATCCCGGTCTAGTTGTAGGGTGCCGTTTTCGATATCCACGAAGGCACCGAGCAGAATCGCAATCTTGGGCAGGCTCGCGGCGTACATCATTTGATCGCCATTCACCGCTGCCAGGCGAGGGTTGTTAAGATCTGTAATATCGACCAGGGCTATACTTAGCTTACTATTGGTTACCGCCCGATCGAGGCCAAGCTGGGAAAGCGCCTGTTCAAGCTCTGTTTGCAGGCCGGGATCAGCGCAATTACGAAGCGAGGGGATATCTTCTGCATCGGCAGCCCAGGTCAAGCCGCATCCAAATAACGATAACAGGAGTATAATTAGGAAGGTTTTTATAGGCATAAGTGCGCGGAAACTAACATCCTTCGTAAGGAAATACAATGAGTTCTATGCCAGTACTGAGAGGTCATTCCTATTTCATGGGTAATCGGGCCGTCATTCTGTTTCTGAATTTCTTCCTGATCATCCTGGCCTATTATCAGGTGAAATCCGCCAGCCGCTCTCTACTGATCGAATATTGGGGTGCGGATCACTTGCCCTATGTGTGGGTTGTCTCGGCACTGGTACTTGGAAGTTTTATCGGCATATATCACCGAATTGTTGAACGATTCAGTCGTCTGGCAGTGGTGCTTAGTACCTCTCTGCTGTTCATTATTCTCATGCTCGGTTTTCGTCTGGCCCTCTCAACTATTCCGGAAACGGCCATTCTGGGCTTCTATGTCTTTGTCGATATATTTAGTGTGATCCTGGTCGAACAGTTCTGGAGTCTTGCCAATGCCACCAATCGCCGGGGTGATGGCCGGCGGACATACTGGTTCATCTCTTCCGGGGGGCTGGTCGGCGGGATTGCCGGCGGCGCCACCGCCGCGGCACTATTGAAATACACCCCCATGACGACCCCTGACCTGTTGCTTTCAAGTGCAGTGATTATGATGGTCATTCTGGGGTTTAATTTCTTGATGGGGCGCTTGGGGCTGTACTTGGAAACCCCCGCGGAACAGCAGACGCTAGTGGCAAAAGGTGGCTGGCGCAGCCTGGTCGGGAACCGCTATCTGCTGCTTATCGCTACGGCGCTTTTTTGTGCTCAACTGGCCCAGCCGCTCGTCGAGTACCAGTTGTTCAAGACCATTGAGGCCAGTTATCCCATCCTGGACGAGCGGACCCAATACATCTCTTTTCTCTTCAGCATCCTTGGGTTCTTTTCTCTCGGAGTCAATTTGCTGCTGACCCCTATCATCCATCGCTATCTGGGAATAGTCGCGGGAATGCTCATCCAGCCATTGATGCTCAGCCTGTTTGCCACGGGGTTTATGGCCTATCCCACACTCTGGATGGCCTCCGCGATGAAAATCTGTGACCGTGGGCTCTCTTATTCCATCAACCGGGCATCCAAGGAACAACTCTATATCCCGATCGATCCGGTTCATACATACCAGGCAAAGGCCTGGATCGATATGTTGGGTTACCGCATGTTCAAGGTGGTTGGTTCTATGATGCTCCTGATCTTTACCCAATGGCCACCCGTTGCTTTGAGCCTGGGAAATTTAAGCTGGGTCACGCTTATCGTATGCATTTTCTGGATTGGAGTGCTCTCGGCGCTGGCAAGAGAGTACCGGAGTTCCTTCGACTCAGAGGTACTCGTACATCAACAATCACATAGCTACTAACCTATTGCAACAACATCTTAAATCATGACTCGGCTGTGAAAAGCAGTCTCTTTGGCGGGAGATTGGGAGGCTTACCACAGCATCTGGACCCAGCCCGAACCGGACGGTGATGCAGCGATACGCTTCCTCTGGGCCAAGGTTCGGTTCTAAGCGCGAAACTTCAGGGTTTCACAATCCATCAGCGGATTTTTTACCGGCACTTGTCGAAGGAGACCGCTGCAAACCTTGAACCAACGAGCCAAAGCGCAGATAGAGCGCCGGCACCACGATCATATTGAGCAGGGTTGAACTCAACAGCCCCCATAGAATAACCACCGCCATCGGGGTCTGGATCTCACTGCCCGGTTCGCCGCCGCTCATCGCCAGCGGCACCAGGGCAAGGCCGGCCGCCAGGGCGGTCATCAGGATTGGGATCAGTCGCTCCATGGCGGCGCGATGGACCGCCTCATAGAGATCACGCACCTGTTCATGCCGTACCAGATTGTGGATATGGGCGATCAGCATCACCCCGTTACGGGTGGCGATGCCGAACAGGGTGATAAAACCGATCAAGGTGGCCACGGAGAGGACCCCGTCCGACAGATACATGCCCGCCACCCCGCCCATCAGCGCCAGTGGCAGATTGAGCATCACCAGCAGGGCGTCGCGGCCCGAGTGGAAGGCGACGAAGAGCAGCAGGAAGATGGCGATGATCACCACCCCGCCCAGGATTGCCAGGGTGCGCGTCGCCTCTTCCGCGCTTTCGAACTGGCCGCCATAGGCGATGTGATAGCCGCTGGGCAGATCCACCTCGCTTGCGATGCGCTCACGCATATCGTCGACCACACTGACCAGGTCACGCCCGGCCACGTTGAGCATCACCACGATCTTGCGTTGCACGTTCTCCCGGCTGATGGCGTTGGGCGCGCGATCCTTGCGGATATCGGCCAGGGCGTGCAGGGGCAGCTGGGCCCCGGCAGCGGTGGTGATCAGGGTGCTGCGCACCCTGTCGAAATCCTCGAGCACCCGGGAGTCGTAACGGATGATCAGGTCATAGCTCGCTTCCCCCTCCAGTACCCGTGATACGGTCAGACCGTAGAAGGCCGTTTCAATGATTTCCGCCACCTCTCCCACGGTTAGACCGTAACGGGCGATGACTTCGCGCTTGAACCTGACATTGAGAAAAGGGATATCCGCCTGTTGTTCGACGGCCAGATCCACCGCCCCTGCAACCCCTTCGCCCACCGTCTTCACCTGTTCCGCGATACGGCGTAGTTCATAGAGGTCCTGGCCGAAGATCTTCACCGCGATATTCGCCCGGCTGCCGGAGAGCATGTGGTCGATGCGATGCGAGATGGGCTGACCGATGATGATATTCATACCGGGCAGACTGGCGAAGTCCCGGCGCAGGGCGGCGAGAAACAGCTCCTTGTCGCGTGTTCCCATCCGCAGGGTTACCTCGATTTCCGAAGCGTGTACGCCCTGGGCATGGGGATCCAGCTCAGCGCGTCCGGTGCGCCGAGAGGTGCTGACCACTTCAGGCTGGTCAAGCAGGGTCTGTTCGACCCGCTGCCCCAGGTTATGTGACTGTTCCAATGAGGTGCCCGGCAGGGTCACCGCCGTGATGGTCAGACTGCCTTCATTGAAATCGGGCAGGAAGGAACGCCCGGCGAAACCCAACGCCAATGCAGTGGTCAAGAGACCCAGCATGGAGATGAATGAGATCAAACGCCAGCGCCTGATCGTGCCATCCAGCACCAGGCCGTAGCCGGCCTTGAGCCAGCTGACCAGCCGGGTCTCCCGACTACGGGTGACAACCCTGGATTGAGTGAGAAACAGGCTGCTGAGGACAGGTGTCACACTGATCGCCACCAGCAGGGAGGCGGCCAGGGCGACGATATAGGCAAGCCCGAGTGGCTGCATCAAGCGGCTCTCCACGCCAGTGAGGAAGAACAGCGGCAGGAACACCAACATGATGATGAGGGTGGCGAAGACGATGGAGCTCTGGATCTCGCGGGTCGCGTGCAATACCACCCCTAGGGTCGGTTCCTGTTCACTTGCCGGTAATCGGCGATTCTGGCGCAGGCGCCGCAGGATGTTCTCCACCACGATGATGGCATCATCCACCAGCGCCCCCAGGGCGATGGCCATGCCGCCCAGGGTCATGGTATTGATGGTTGCTCCCAGGCCTTTGAGGACCAGGATGGTGGTCACCAGGGAGATGGGGATGGCCAGCAGGGTGATGAGCGTGGCACGGCCGCTGGCCAGGAACAGAAACACGATCGCCACCACCAGTATCACACCATCGCGCAGCGCCTCCAGCAGATTGTCGATGGAGACCGAGATGAAATCGGCCTGGCGGAAGATCCGGCTTTCAATCTGTATCCCTGCCGGCAGTGAGTCCTGGAT
>JBDLIF010000092.1:0-8537 GCA_039714955.1 Pseudomonadota bacterium
ATCTGCAGTTGGACGGGGTAGAGTGTGCGTTTTTGGGGGTGCAGGTCGAGGCGTAACGACGCGGAATAGTTATTCTATTCCAAGGAGTTGCAACGAAGACATGTGCCGCCAAAAACGTGCAATCTACCTCGTAGTGTGGTTCACCCAGCGGATGAGTCGGTCTATCGAACAAAATACACATGAATTCAACTCGTTAAAAGTAGAATGGAACGGTCAACTGCAGAATCTAGGATAATAATTCCTAATTGTGGTGATCTCTGGACGTACCTGCCCCTGCGACCTTAGCCGCTGATTTATTCTTCGGCTTTGCTCTCATCGGACCTGGTGATGAACTTCAACGTGGTCGGCAAATCCGGCGCCTGCTTCAGTGTAGATGTTGAACACATCGGTTGCACCTGACTGGCGCAACACCTTCTCCTCATCTGGAAATCTTGTCGTTGCGGCGATATCTCCAGAAAATGATATCTTCCGCAGTTGCTCCAGCGCATCCAGGTTGGCTTGAAGATTCGGCAGCGCCAGCATGACGAGTTCGATGCTGTGGTCCTGCTCTATTTTTTCCCAGAAGTCCGCATCACTTGGATCACCGTGCAGAACCTTGCGACCCATCGCCTGCTGTCTTGCGATCAACTCGGCATCAAAGTCTATACCAACCACCGTATCACCATGGAGTTCATGCATCTTCTCATAGGCGCCACTGCCTACTCTGCCCATGCCGAAGATGGCAATGGTTGCGCCGAGCGTATCCAGCAGTCTGTCATCGGGAAGCCTCTCTTTGCGCTGGAACCTCATCCAGAACTCTCTGAAATGGCTGTAAATTCTGTCATCGATGCTGTTCAGCGGGGCGGCAAGAACAAAAGAGAGGGAGAGGGCGATGGCAATTACCACCAGCCATTCCCCCTCCATCCAGCCATTCGTTACCCCAATCGCGGCCACGATCAGGCCAAATTCACTGTAGTTGGTCAGGTTCAGGGTCGCCAACAGGGAGGTCCGCGCCCGCAGTTTGAAACGGGTCATCAGGGCAAAAAAGAGCGCGGACTTAGCGAAGACAAAGGGTACGAGCAGGAGCCCGATGATCAGCGCCTCCAGCGAGAGCTGGCCAGACATGCCGATAGAGAGGAAGAAGCCCACCAGAAAGAGGTCCTTGAAGCCCAGCATCGATTTGGCCATTTCATGTGATTTGGGATGGGTGGCGATCAACACCCCCATGATGAGCGCACCCAGGTCGTCCTTCACGCCGCCCAGCTCAAAAATTTCGGCACCGCCCAGGGCCAGCACCAGGCCATACAGAATTAACAGCTCACCATGACCCGTTTTTTGCAACAGAAGGTGAAACAGCGGTCTTAGCGGGATGAGGAGAAACAGCAGCAGCGCCCAGGGTGAAGGGAGTTTTCCCGTGGATGCCGCCAGAAAGATGACCGCAACCAGGTCCTGCATCACCAGGATGCCGATAGCGATCCGTCCATGCAGGGAGTTCATCTCCTCTTTCTCCTCCAGCACCTTGACGACGAACACGGTGCTGGAGAAGCTCAAGGCAAAGGCAAGCATCAGCGAAAGCTTGAGATCCAGGCCGGAAAAGAGCGGCGCACCCAGCGAGGCCAGGGCTAAGATGGCCGCCCCGAAGAGGGCGATGATGATGGAGACATGCAGCGCAGTCACCGACCAGACCTGAGGCCTTATCAGGACCTTCAGGTTCAACTTCAGGCCCACGGTAAACAACAGCAGCGTGATGCCCAGATCAGCAAGCTTCTGCAACATCTCACCGCTTGCGATGCCCAGGTAGTTGAGTACAAAACCGGTTGCCAGAAAACCAACCAGGGGCGGCAGGCCAATCGAACTTGCCAGGAGGCCCAGGAGAAAAGCCAGGGAGATCCAGGCGACATCACCCAGTGCGATTGCAACCCATGCAAAATCCATGGACTTTTTACTCCGCTATCAGTATCAACCGCTCTCCGAGCGCTGTTTTTCCGCAACCAGATTGTCGGTAACCTCTTCAACGGAACCCGCATCCGGGTCGTCGAAGCGGGCCTGATCCAGTGCTCCCTCACCCTTGGCGATGATACAGCTGACGGCACAGTCACCGGTGACATTGCAGGCGGTTCGCAGCATATCGAGCAGGCGGTCGACGCCGATGATCAGGGCAATTCCCTCTACCGGCAGACCAACCTGGTTGAGCACCATGGTCAGCATCACCAGTCCGACCCCGGGTACGGCGGCGGTACCGATGGAGGCCAGGGTGGCTGTGAGTACCACCATCAGATAGTCGGTCATAGCGAGATCCACCGCATAGACGTTGGCGATGAACACCGTCGCCACACCCTGCATCATGGCGGTGCCATCCATGTTGAGAGTGGCGCCGAGAGGGACGGTGAAGGAGGCGACCGAGTTGTCTACGCCCATTTTCGACTCCACGGTGCGCATGGTGACCGGAATGGTCGCCCCGGAACTGGCGGTGGAGAAGGCGAAGGTGGCCGGGTCGCGCATCTTGCGCAGGAAATGGAGGGGATTGAGCCCGGCCAGCAGCTTGAGCAGGCTGGGGTAGGTGACAAGGGCATGCAGGCCAAGGGCGGCGGTCAGGGTCAGGAAGTAGGCCAGCAATGGCAGGATCAGATCGAGGCCCTGGGTGGCGAAGGTACGGGCGATGAGGGCGAATACCCCGTAGGGGGCGAGGCGCATGATGATCTCGACCATATGCATGATCACCACATCCAGGTCGTTGAACAGGTTCAGCACATGCCTGCCGCGCTCACCGGCGAGGGTGATGGCAATGCCGAAGAGCAGGGAGAAGACAATGATCTGCAGCATATTGCCTTCGGACAGGGCGGCCACCGGGTTGGTCGGCACCATATCGATGAAGACCTGGGAGAGCGGCGGCGCCTCCTTTCCCTGGAAGACCACATCGGCGGCTCCGGCCTCGAAACCCTGACCAGGTCCTACCGCCGTCGCCAGAGTCAGGGCAATGGTGATCGCCACCGCGGTGGTGAAGAGATAGAGCAGAATCGCCTTGATGCTCATGCGCCCCAGGGCCGAGAGATTACCCAGGGAGGAGATACCGACAACCAGGGAGACGAATACCAGCGGTACCACCAGCATCTTGAGGGAGGCGATGAAGATCGCGCCGACCACATAGAGCAGACCATCGAGCAGATAATCCCTGAGCAGCCCATCGTCGCCGATCAGCAGATTGAGCGCTATGCCCAGCAGGGCGCCACCCGTCATTGCGAGCATGATCCGGCGGGTCAGGTTGTGCATCTTGTGATCGGTCATGGTAATCCTAGGCTTAAGTCTGTTGGCAGGATGGCAAGGTAACAGAAGGGGTGAGGTGAGTAAAAATGTGGAAGTGTGGCCGCCCTTCCATGCTTACCCTGAGTTAGAGGCATCCGACGAGCGGAGAATCCCCAAGTTCCTGCTGGACCACCTCCATCTCTTCCAACTTGGGTGCCAAGGTGATGACGTCCTCGCCCCAGGCAGGAGCGGAAACCTCTGTTCATGGCGGTGTTAAATATCCAGGGAACGCACAACCAAATCGTACTCGGCCTTTTCGATCTCGGCGCGTTTAAACAGGCAGGTTCCTGGATATGAGGCGGTGGCGCTGCCGCAGATGATGCCGAAACGCAACATCTCCTCGGCATTTTGCTGACGCAGACTTGCCGCGATCATACCGGCCAGCATGGCGTCTCCGCTGCCAACAGTAGAGTAGACCCGGACTCTGGGCGCCGTGCAATGATAACTGCTCCGGCTGTCAACCAGTACCGCGCCCTCGGTACCCAATGAGATACAGACAATCTCGGTGCCGCCACGCTGAATCTCACGGGCGGCCTCGGCAACCGCCTCGATGCTGTCAAGACGTTTCTTGATCAACATCTCCAGCACATAACGGTTGCTGCGCAACAGGAAGGGCTTCGCCTCCAGGGCGTTTTTCAGTACCACGCCGTGGGCATCGAGCACGACCTTTCCACGCATGGCGGATATCCGCTCAGTCAGCTCGGCATAGGTATCGTCGGGGACACCTGGGGGTGTCGAACCGGTCAGCACTGCATAGCCATTGGCACAGTTTTCCAGGAAACAGTCGGTGATCTCTTCCAGTAGCTGTTCCGAGATCTCAGGGCCGCCGCTGTCCACCTCATACTGGCTGGGTGGCTGCTTCTGCAGCAGGGTCGCATTGATCCGGGTCTCCCCATCCACCTCGATATAGTGGTGACCATCGCCCAGGGAATCGCCCAGCAGACGCAGGAACAGCTCGCCGCCTTTACCGCCCAATACGCTGCAGCAGCGCACCGGGATCTCCAGTTCAGTCAGGCCCCGGGCAACATTGATGCCGTTGCCGCCCGGATGGTAGAGGGTTCGGGTCGCACGTACCTTCTGGTCCGCCAGCAGTTGAGGGATTTCGTAGCTGATATCCACCGCGGGGTTGAGCGCCAACACTGCAACCGGCATCCTGTTTTCGGCATTTGACATGTCATTCTCCTGGCTCATCTTAATCCACCCTTCATGATGAGACTGCGTCCCGACATCGCGGGAGGTTGGGGCAGGCCGAGCAGATCCAGCACCGTTGGCGCAATGTCGGACAGGCCCCGGCCAATACGTAAACGAACCGGTCCTTCACCCATGATAAGGAAAGGTACCGGGTATTCGGTATGTTGGGTATGGGGCTCGCCGGTGTTCGGGTCCACCATTTCGTCGCAATTGCCGTGATCGGCGGTCAGCAGTATGCGCCAGCCACGTTCCAGGGCCACACGGAATACCCGGTGACTCTGCAGGTCGAGGGTCTCCACGGATTGGATGATCGCTTCCCGGCGTGCGGTATGTCCGACCATATCGCCATTGGCGAAGTTGGTCAGGATGAACGAGTAGTGCTCGCTCTCAATTGCCTTGATCAACTTGTCCGCCACCTTGCCGGCACTCATCTCAGGCTGTTGGTCATAGGTCGCCACCTTGGGCGAAGGTACGATGATCCGGTCTTCACCCGGGTAGGGTGGTTCGCGTCCCCCATTGAAAAAATAGGTGACATGCGGGTATTTCTCGGTTTCGGCACAGTGGAGTTGATTCAGGCCCACGTCACTGATGATCTCCGCCAGCACCTGTTCCGGCACCTGGGGGGAAAACAGCACATCGAAGGGGTAGGTGGCGTCATACTCAGTCATACAGTAGAGCCGCCTGGACCCCACACCCTCCCGGTCGAATTTGTCGAACTCGCTCAGACCGACGGCAGCGGACAACTGGCGGGCGCGGTCGCTGCGGAAATTGAAGAATAGAATGGGCTCATCCTTGGGGATGCCGACGTGGTCGCCGATGACCGTGGGTTGAATGAATTCGTCTCCTTCGCCACGCTCATAGGCCTCCTCGATAGCCGTTTTAGCTGAATCGGCTTTCAGACCCTTGCCGCGGATGATGGTGTCCCAGGCACGGTGGGTGCGGTCCCAGTTGTTGGCCCGGTCCATGGCACAGTAACGGCCGCTCAGGGTGGCAATCCGTCCATGGTCGAAGCGAGACAGGGACTCCTCCAGGGTGTCCAGATATTTGATCCCACCCTTGGGAGAGGTGTCTCTCCCATCCGTGATCATATGTATCACGGGCTCGATGTTCGCTTTGCGCAGCAGATCCAGGATACCGAGAAGATGTTCGATATGCGAGTGGACACCGCCGTCCGAGACCATACCCACCAGGTGCAGACGTGAGGTACCCTGGAGCATGGCCTGCCAGGCGGGCTGGTCGGCCAGACTGCCGTCATAGATGGCGTTGGCGATGCGCACAAGATCCTGTTCCAGGATGCGTCCGGAGCCCAGAGTCAGATGGCCTACCTCGGAGTTGCCGAATTGCGAGTCGGGCAGACCAACGGCCCGCCCCGAAGCTTGTAATGCCGTGTGCGGGTAGGAGGCGAAGTAGTAGTCTAGAAACGGGGTTTTGGCCAGCGCCCAGGCATTGTGAGCCCGACTGGGATTGAGGCCGAAACCATCAAAAATGGCGAGTAAAACGGGACGAGGCTTCACTGTTGTTCCTTAGGTAATCCGGTGGGGCAAGTATCCATACTCTGGCGTAGGCTGCAAGGGGAATAATCGGGGACGGAAAAAGGCTAAACCTGTCCCGACGACATCACGGTGCGGGCCTGGGCACGCCTAGTGCGCGCCCAGCAACTCGAAAAAGCTTGTTCGATCAGATATGAGCCTGGTTAGGCGGCTTTATCAGCGATTCAGCGGGTATGCCCAACTCATGGTGCAGACGCCAAATCATTTTCAGGGTCAATGAACGTTTATGGTTCAGAATTTCATATACGCGGTTGCTCTTGCCAATCATTGGCTCCAGGTCTTTTACCGTTAGGCCTTTTTGCTCCATCTCAAATTTAATGGCTTCGACTGGGTCGGGCAGATCCAATGGATAATGTTTGCGCTCGTAGGCCTCTACCAGAGTGACCAGAACATCAAGTTTTTCACCTTCTGGTGTATCCATCTCTGCCATCATTAATGTCTCAATTTCTTTTAATGCAGCGCGGTAATCGGCATCAGTTTTGATTGGTTTGATATCCATCTTCGTAATCTCCAGCATTAAATCGTTTGTACATCAATGTGGTCATACTGGGCGTGGGTACCGATGAATCGTATATAAACAACTCGATAGGCAAAATTTATCCACACCACTAACCGGTATTTGTTACCGGCGATATTGAATACCACCCTACCATCCTTGAAGGTACTGGCATTCCTGAAGTCCTGCTTAACGTCAGCAGGGGAAGCCCAGTCTGCCTTCAGGGTATGCCGGTACCAAGCCAACGTGGGCTCTATGGCATCGGTGTAGGACGGTTTGCCCTCCCAGAACGCCTTAAGGGTCGATAGGGCGATGATCCTCATATCTTGAATAATAGTCCCAATATGGGACTGCGGCAATCATTTTTCACATACGAAGCAGATACGAAGGGGCCACACAATGGTCACGCCTGTCCGCGGAAGTTATCGAAGGCAAATGATAGCAAGCCTGCGCGCCGAACTCGCCAAGGCTCAAACTTAAGGGGAGGGAAAGGGGATTCGTTTCACTGTTGAAAAGGTAGTCTGCCCAAGATTGCATCATTTTAATCCTTTCGGGGAGTTGCTCTGCATAGTTATAGGCGGCTCGAACCGGAACGGCGGTTCTCATCCACCAATTAAAAAAGGGGCCAGCTTTTGGGCTGGCCCCTTTTTTAATTGGTGGAGGCGGGCGGATTCGAACCGCCGTCCGCGAGTACTCTGCCACAGGTTCTACATGCTTAGTCCTGTCTATTATATTTAACCGACTCCCACCCGAAGGACAGGGCGTGGAGCAGGCGATTCCGGTTAGGTTTTAACGAATCCACCCCGAACAAGCTTCATCGCGATCTTATGAGATATGACGCCTGAATAGCTGGACGCATAAGCACGGCTCCAGTCAGACGGCACCCTACTGGGTATTAAGCAGCGAGTGCGTAGTTGTCGTCGTTGGCAACTATAAGTTTGCAGCTGGATTTACGAGGTCCTCTGCCCCTCGGCATGCACCTAAGGTTTTGTAACCCCCGTCGAAGCCTACGTCGCCCCCAAGAGTTAAAACCATCAACCATCCATGGTGCAGCGTTCCTGCCCAGCCTTCCCTGGCTGGTCGTTCGCCAAACTTCCTCTGTCCACTGGACAAAGGTTTTGGCTCACCCCCAGAATGGTGTCGCTAAATAGACATTATAGGGAAGGGGTAAGTTCCCCGCCATGCAAGTTTGTGGATCAGCCTCTTTTAAATATACGCTCCTTCTCCCGCTTCCAATCCCGATCTCTGTCATCGGCCCGTTTGTCGTGCTGTTTTTTACCCTTGGCCAGACCGATCTCCAGCTTGGCATAACCTTTTTTCCAGTACATCGCGGTGGGGATCAGGGTGTAGCCCTTGCGTTCAACCAGGCCGATCAGTTTGTTCAACTCCTTTCTGTGCAGCAACAGTTTCCGGGTGCGCGTGGGATCCGGTGTAATGTGGGTGGAGGCGGTACTGAGGGGGACGATATGGGCGCCAAACAGATAGGCCTCCCCATCCTTGATGGTGATGTAGCTCTCTTTGATCTGGGCACGTCCCTCACGCAGGCTCTTGACCTCCCAACCCTGCAGGGAGATGCCGGCCTCATAGCGCTCTTCAATAAAGAAGTCGTGCCTGGCCTTTTTGTTCAAGGCGATGGTGGAACCGGGTGAGGTGGATTTTTTTGCTTTCTTTGCCATCCGGGCATTCTAATCGGCTGGTGTAGCCAGGGCCAGCCTCGCCTTGTTATGTATGGAAAATTTTCGCAGAATAGGCCGGTTTATCAAACCAAGGGCAGGGGATGAGGGTTATTAAACCTAGATTCCTCAGTTGACCGCTATGTACTGTATTCATCGTTTTGAATATATATGCTTTGTCATTATTCGAGGTTTCACCTGTTGGGTGAATAACGCTACACAGCGAATGGCACGCTTGTGGTGGCACATGGCTGTGTTACAACTCCTTGCAATAGAACAACTATTCCGCGTCGTTGTGCCTTGCCCTGTAGCACCACAAGCGCACCCTTCACGGTGTTCAACTGA
>JBDLIF010000093.1:0-8515 GCA_039714955.1 Pseudomonadota bacterium
CTGACCCATGACCGCCAGTCCGATCAGACCTATATCTGCCTTTGCCATGCTGTTTTCCCTTTATTATTTGTTTAGGATTAATTCAAGGAGTGTCGCACCACTCCATGACATATTTGTGACAACTATGATAATAACTTCAGTAGGTAGAATATGAATTTACCTGATTGCAGCGAAGTGAGACCAACCACACGATTGATTACCTTCACCGAGCTTGTTTTATTGTTTATCTATATGCATGAAATTGCGCTAGACTAAACCGCGATTTCAAATAATAACACGCCAGGGATAGCCTTTCTCAATACCCGCATCACCAGAAACAATCGTTCATGAAAAAGCAAGACAAGGGACCCACTCAGCCCCCACAGGAAAGCATTCGTACCGGTCTGAGCATCGAGTCGTTGAAGGAGGCATTCAAGCAAAGCCTGTTCTTTGCTCTGGGGAGACCTCAACATGCAGCCACGCTCTATGATCTATACATGGCCGCTGCCTACACCGTACGTGACCGTTTGCTGGAGCGTTGGGTCGGTACCGCCAAGACCTACAAAGACACCAGCGCAAGGACGGTCTGTTATCTCTCCGCGGAATACCTGTTGGGTCCCCATCTCAGAAATAATCTCAACAACCTGGGCATCTACGAAAGGGCCCGGCAGGCCGGCGCCGAACTCGGCATCGATTTCGATGCCATCATGGAGCAGGAGGTGGAGCCTGGCTTGGGTAACGGTGGTCTGGGGCGCCTGGCCGCCTGTTACCTCGATTCTCTCGCTACCCTGCAGATACCCGCGATCGGCTATGGTATCCGCTACGAGTTTGGCATCTTCAATCAGGAGATCAGGGACGGCTGGCAGATGGAGATCTCCGACCTCTGGCTGCGCAAGGGTAACCCCTGGGAGATCCCCCGGCCCAATCTGCGGTTCCCGGTCAAGCTCGGCGGCCATACCGAACACTACACCGACCATGAAGGTCAGTTGCGGGTGCGCTGGATCCCGGATATACAGGTCGATGGTGTCGCCTACGACACGCCGATTCTGGGCTTTGGCGTCAACAACGTGAATCTACTGCGTCTGTGGTACTCCCAGGCCAGTGAATCTTTCGACTTCCAGGCCTTCAACCAGGGTGACTATTATGGCGCGGTAAACGCCAAGGTATCCGCGGAAAATATCTGCAAGGTGCTCTACCCCAATGACGAACCGGAGGCAGGTCGCGAGCTGCGTCTCAAGCAGCAATACTTTTTTGTCTCCTGCTCGCTGCAGGATATGCTTCGCATCCACTTGAAACACGCCAAAAACCTCGACAGCTTCAACAAGAAGTTTGCCGCCCAGCTCAACGATACCCATCCCGCGGTTGCCGTTCCTGAGCTGATGCGCCTGCTGATGGATGAGCATGGACTGAAGTGGGACCAGGCCTGGCACATCACCCGCCATACCTTTGCCTACACCAACCATACCCTGTTGCCAGAGGCCCTCGAGACCTGGCCGGTGAAACTGTTCGCTCGGTTGTTGCCAAGACACTTGGAGATCGTCTATGAGATCAACCGACGCTTTCTGGATGAGGTACGCACCCGTTTTCTTGGCGACGATGAGCGTTTGGCCCGAATGTCTATCATTGGCGAAGGCAGCAACCGGACCGTGCGCATGGCCAACCTGGCCACGGTGGGGAGCTTCGCGGTCAATGGGGTGGCCGCCATGCACTCCGAGCTGGTTAAGTCTACGATTCTGAAAGATTGTTACGAGCTATGGCCGGAAAAATTCCACAATGTCACCAATGGCGTCACGCCGCGGCGTTTCGTCCAGATAAGCAATCCGGGCCTGAACAGTATCATGTGCGATCTGGCCGGGAATGGCTGGGCCCGGGATCTGAGCAGCCTGAGAGCTCTCGAAGATCTGGCGGCCGACACCGTCTTCCATACCCAGTGGTGCGTGATGAAACTCTCCGCCAAACAACGGCTGGCGGCAAGAATCAAAATACATACTGGCATCGATGTCATGCCGGAGTCCCTGTTTGACATTCAGGTCAAACGCATTCACGAATACAAACGCCAGCACCTCAATCTGCTGCATATCCTGACTCGCTACAGCCGCATCAAACAGAACCCTGGTATCGATCTCGCTCCCAGGACCTTTATATTTGGCGGCAAGGCCGCACCCGGATACTTCATGGCGAAACTGATCATCAAACTGATCAACGCCGTGGGTGAGGTGATAAATAACGATCCCCAGGTCAACGGGTTGATGCGGGTGGTGTTCTACCCCAACTTCAATGTAAAAAACGCCGAGCCCATCTATCCCGCGGCAGATCTGTCGGAACAGCTCTCCACCGCCGGCAAGGAGGCCTCGGGCACCGGCAACATGAAATTTTCCCTGAATGGGGCCTTGACCATCGGCACGCTGGACGGTGCCAACGTGGAGATTCGAGAGGAGGTAGGCGCGGAGAATTTCTTCCTGTTCGGTCTCAACGAAAAACAGGTGGCGGAGACCTGGGCAGGGGGTTACCGGCCCTGGGATATCTATCACGAAAACGAGGAGTTGCGGGCGGTCATCGATCTGATCAATTCAGGGTTTTTTTCCCATGGCGATAAAGAGCTGTTCAAACCATTGACCGAAAACCTGATCAATCACGATCCCTTCCTGTTGCTGGCTGACTACCAATCCTATATCAATTGCCAGGACGAGGTCGATCACGCCTATCGGGATCGTAATCACTGGAACCAAATGGCGATCCTCAATGTCGCGCGCATGGGAAAATTCTCTTCCGATCGCTCCATCCGGGAATACTGTGAGAAGATCTGGAAGGTGAAAGAGGTACCGGTAGAGATTCCAGGAGGTGATTGAAGGAGATCGCCTTGTGACTATAGTTGTTTGCCCACCACAGTTTTCAAAAATAAAAACAGGCAGACGTTAGTTTGATTTCAAGGGGGAGTTATGCATTATCGGTTGTTAGTTCTACTCATACTTTTTTTCTCATTTTTTGATGCTGAGGCAGAAAGTATGTCGCTGCGTATCCATGGTTCCAACACCGTCGGCGCCCAGCTCGCCCCCGCACTGATCCAGGCCTGGCTGAATGCCAATAACTATCAGTCGATCAAGATCAGGCAGCGAGATGAAGAGAGCATTGTGCAAGCGGAGGCCTCCAATGGAGATAGCCTGCGGGTCGAGATTCTCGCCAAGGGCTCAAGTACCGGTTTTAAGGGGCTGAAAGCTGGTCAAGCGGATCTGGCCATGGCGTCGCGACACATCAAGGAGAAAGAGATCCAGGCGCTCAAGCCACTCGGTATCATGACCTCATTGGAGAGCGAGCATGTCATTGCCCTCGACGGCATTGCGGTAATCGTGCATCCTGGGAATCCTCTCTCGACCCTTAAGAAATCCCAGATCCGGGATATCTTTGCCGGAAAAATTACCAACTGGAAAAAGCTGGGAGGAGCACCAGGCAGCATCCATCTGTATACCAGGGATGAGCAATCCGGGACATTTGATGTCTTCCGTAGCCTGGTCCTGGGAAAAAAGACCCCCTTGTCGAAAAAGGCAAAACGTTATGCGGATAATACTGACCTCTCAAACGATGTTGCGCAGGACAAACAGGGAATAGGCTTTGTCGGCCTACCCTACATTCTGCAAGCTAAGGCCCTGGCAATATCCGACGGAGAGGCGCCGGCCATCGAACCCAATGCTTTCTCCGTGGCGACCGAGGATTATGCCTTGTCTCGCCGTCTCTATTTCTATCTACCCAGTTCGGTAAACACGAATCCACTGGCACGACAATTCACCGACTATGCTCACTCGGATGCCGCTCAAGCGGTGATCGAAAAGGTGGGGTTCGTGTCACAGCGTGTGTTCACCGGTACATTCGAACCCGATAAACAGTATCCGGATGAGTTGAGAAAGCTTGCGCAGGGTGCGAAACGGCTCTCCGTCAATATGCGTTTCTCCGAAGACACCGTCTTCCTGGACAACAAGGCGAAAAGAGACGCTGAGCGTGTCTATCGATATTTAGAAGGGAGAAACAAACTGAAGAGTGGGATCCTGCTTTTTGGCTTCACCGAGCAAAAACCGGATGGCATACCAATGATCAATTATAATCGCTCAGTTCGGCGGGCTGATCGGGTGGGAAAATATCTGAGAGAGAAAGGGGTTTGGGTAGTGACCAGCCGCGGTTATGGCAGCGCCGTCCCGGTGGCATCCAATGAGACCGAGCTGGGGCAGGCAAAAAATCGCCGGGTTGAACTCTGGTTAAAATAGGCTGATAGCGATCTTATCAATAGTTGCATACTAAACAGTTCATAATGATAGCCGACATGCACCTCCGTGGGACGCCGTGAATACTTCCCTGTAGTCTTGACGGTAGCATCCCTGCTACCGACACCCTCGGAGATGCATGTCGGCTATCCAACGTTCACGTTAGTAAGTAATCGCATGCGATTACTTTCGAGATGATTAATACCTGCTTAGCCTGATCTCAGCCCGGCGGTTGACCGCCCTGGCATGTTCTGAGCGGCTGCGGATCCTGGGCTGTGACTCCCCAAAGGCCTGACGGGTCATCAAGGCTGGATTTATTCCTCTGGCCACCAGGTAATCGTACACACTGCTGGCCCGCCGTTCTGAGAGCTTATCATTGTATTTCGGGGTACCCTGATCGTCAGCATGACCGTCTATCCATATTTGCTTGATCGAGTCATCCGCAATGACATTTTCCGCCAGTTGCCGCAGCAACTCCTGGGCCGTTGCGTCCAATGCATGGATATCCAGAGGGAAATGCACGTCTGGCTGCCGATAGGCCTCAAATTCATTCTGCGATACCGCACTATTACAAGGATAAACCTCCCGACAAGACTCCTGGTAAATGACCGGGGAGTGTGGCATATGGACTTCTTTAGGGAAGTGCACGTCTAACTGCCGATAGGCCTCAGATCCCTCCTGAGATAACGCCCTGAGACATCGGCGAAACTCTCGATAGGGCTTCTGATAATTGACCGGGGAGAGTTGCACATGCACCGTTTTGCGGCTGTCGTCCCAATCGAGGAAATCGAAGCTGCCGATCTGCCCCTTGGCAAGCGACGATAACAGCCAGGCAGCCGGCTTTCGACCCAACTCCACAGGCGTCAACCCAGATTTCAGACTGACCTTTTGTGTGAGTGGATCGGGCTTTCCATGTTCCCAGGATGGAGAGATCTCTCTCAGCACGCCTTCCACGGAAATCGGAACTGGCTGAAAACTGTCGATACGGAAGCTAAGCTCCTCTCCAGCAAGGCGCAGAAAACGACCTATACCAAATTTGGGTATCTCATGCTTCAGTTCGCACTTGGCCTTCGAACCTTGAAATTCCCACTCAGAGTAGTGCTCACCCGCCAGATAGTTATCCGGCTCCAGCAGGGCCCATGAAGCAACGGCAGGCAGCAGCAATATAACCACAAGACCCCAACGAAGTGAGGCGGTTGCATTGACCATTGAAGATCATCCCTTCGGCTTCGCTTGACAGTCTGTATGGCGACCAAGCGACCCACTTCTTGATGCGGGGTGTTACTCGGAATTGTGTGTCTGGAGATAGTCGATAAGGCTGCTGAAGCGGTTATAATCCTGCCAATTGAAGACCGGGTCTTCAGCCTTCGGGGCCTTTGACGCGATCTCGGCCCACTGCTCATCCGTGAGCAGGCTCTCAAGCAGGGGAAACACTTCGTGCTCCTCCAGGTCGATATGTTGTCGTTGCAGTGCGATGAATTCACGTCCCCGGGTCTCCACCTCATCCCTGGACATGACCTCGCCTTGGACTATCCCTTCCAAGGTACTGCGAAAGCGGCGTGCCGAACCGACCAGATTTCCATGCTCACGACTCAAGCGCTGCAGCAGTTTCTCACCCTCTCCCACTTTCGGCAGTGCCGCCTGATAGATCAGATCTTCCGTTGGATGATGAACCTGTTCCGCATAGTGTTCGATATAGTCCAATAGCTCTATCTTGAGATCGAAATTCGATTCCTGACCGGAGAAAAAGGCATCCAGCTCCCTGCTCAGGAGAGCAAGCAAGCGTTTTAGATTGATATGATCCCGTCTCAATTTTTCCAGCAGGGTCATCTGGCCACCTCCTTTCTTCTCAACCACCGCCAAATCCAGCCCTGAGGCCGGCTCTCACCGGTAAGTATATAGCTCAATGCGTGCTCGTTCTGAAGTGTCCATTCCATGCGATTTCTCGCGGAAGCCGTGCCGACGAAGAGAATTCGATCGTTTTTTTCGATTCTCCTGTTCACTTCAGGTAGCAGAATCCGTTCATTATGGCTTAACAGCAGAAGGGGTATGGTCTTCAATGTCTGTTCCCTATCACGCGGATCGGTAAGCAGGTTTTCGAGTAGAACCTGACGTCCCTGTCTGACCGCCTGGCAGATGGCATGCGAATCGTCTTTCGAGAAGGCCACCTCCCAGATCTCCAGCATCCGATCCTGCGCCAAGGCAGTAAGCCGACTGACCAGTTCACAGGCCCATTCATCCTCCTGATGCAGTACCAGCTGGACAAACTGGTAGAGTAGCGGGGTCCCGAGCAGTACCCGAATTCGGTTGGCAATAATGGCACTGGGATGCATCACCATATCCGCCTTTGCCGCCTCGATAATGGGATCGTTGTCTTTGCGGTTCTGCCGCATGATGACAAACAGATCCGGATTGATTTGTTGGGCCGTCATGACGATGGAGAGGTTGTTGGCGTCGTGATCCGTACCAGCCACCAGTCCAACCGCCCGCAGGATATCCGCCTTATGCAAGGTCTCAGCTTCGGTACCCCGTCCAATAATACACTCCCCCTTCGGTGTGCCGGTCTTTTCCGGTTCCGCCTCGATGACCACCACCTCCAGTTCCTCCCTGATCAACTGTTCGTAGACTGCCTTGCCAAACCGGCCGAAACCACATACCACCCAGAGTCCTTTACGGGGCGGATAGAGTGGATCATTCAAATGCTCCTGTTTGCCGACGGTCAACCACTCCTGCAGCAGGTTGAGACAGGGGGACTGAAGTGACGTGGCAAGATGGACCGCGAAGGTATCGAATGGATCGATGATATATTCCGTACCGAAAGAGGCCATGTTGGCCTCAATATCGTGGGAATCGGCCCGGCAGATCACGGTGATCCCAGGGTGTAATAATTTCGAAGTAATGGCGATCTTGAGATTTACCTCGTTGGAGTTAGTCAATGCCACTACACCCGCACAAAGTGGGTGTTTAAGCCCAGCCTCCAGCAGATGTATCGGTAGCCGCGCGTCACCACACAGGCCTGGAACATACTGGCGCAGATTCTCAAGTTTAAGCAGGTTGATCCGCTCTTCTCGAATATCGATCGCCACTGCATGCTGGTCCCGATCAGTCAGGGCCTGAACCAGGGCGCTACCGGTCTCCCCATAGCCGCAGATCAAGTAGAATTGATCCCGCATCTGCCGTATGCGCCGGGCAAAGCGTCTTTCAGTCAGGGCGTTTTGAAAGGTGTGGTCTTGAAACAGGGTCAACAAGGTACCGATGGAATAGAGCCAGACTACCACCGTGAAGAAGATTGAAAAAGCCACCCAGAGACGCTGGGCATCGGTAAACTCGTAGGGTATCTCACCAAAACCGATGGTACTTGCCATGAAACTGACAAAATAGAAGGCATGAAAAAAATCCATCCGCCAGAGATTTCCGTCCGCATCCTGTCCGGGAATCAAAACCAGGCCCAGAACCGCCGTGGAATAGCTGATTATCAGGATCAACAACGGCGTGCGCATACGCCGGAAGATCAGAAAGAAGATGTTGTCCATGCGGATTATTAGATCATCAGCGCCGCAGCATCACGGTCTCAATCGTCAGCAGCACCACCGAGATGACATTTGCCAGCATGGCGCCCCCGGAAAGTGAGACGATACTGGCCATTACCGCTGGTGTCAGCCCGTCACCCGTTACCCGCTCCGCCAGCGTCCAGACCAATGCCGCGGCAAAAAGCTGCAATAAAGCGACCAGGCTTGTCGCCAGTAAAACAGCACCCATCTGTGTACGATCACCGAATTTCAGAACCGTAGCGATCATGTTAACAACAATTACCGCAAACAGCTCGTATACATGATGATGATTGGGGTTGTCGATCTCACCGATAAAGAAACCAAAATTCAGGGTTAATGCCGAAACAATAAAAAAACCAAACAACACTTTCTCAGGATTCATGCTTTCCTCCTTTTATTAAATTGGGGGCTAACAGCAGACGTATCACTGGTATCAAGATGAGTTTCCTATCATTTTCCCTGAAATTCCACAAATAGACCTAAAGCTTTTAAAAATCCTACCGCTACCGATTCTAGCTCAAATGTAAGTTTAACTTCATAACTCGGTTACCGGCGCTCAGGCGTCTTCCCCAGACTCCCTGATGGATTAGCAGGAATGGCAAACTTCATAAAATCTGTCGACGACCGTACCCGGCTCGCAGGCACTAACCGTCTGGAAGTACTTCTCTTCAGTCTCGGCAGGGACATCAATACAGGTCGGAACGAGACCTTTGGAGTCAATGTCTTCAAGGT
>JBDLIF010000094.1:0-8405 GCA_039714955.1 Pseudomonadota bacterium
TGTCTACCGGGTGGGTCGGGGAAAGAGCGGGGTGTTCATCACGGAACGGGCCATCGCTCACCCTCAGTCGAGACAACAGGTCAAGGCCGAACTGAATCTGGCCCAGAAGCTGGGCGCCACCCGCGATGACAAGGCGATCTATCTGCTGGATCATGCCCCTGACTCCGCCATCATGAAGGAGATCGGCCGCCTGCGTGAACTCTCGTTTCGCAAGGTGGGAGAGGGCTCAGGCCGCCATCGCGACCTGGACGCGTACGACCGGCACTATCGGCACCTGGTACTTTGGGACAACGACCAGCTGGAGATCGTCGGCGGCTACCGCATCGGGGAGGCGGAGTCGATCCTCGCCAGGAAAGGGCTGGATGGTCTCTATACCCATAGTCTATTCGATCTGGGCGCTGAATTTCGCCCCAACCTGAACCGGGCGCTGGAACTCGGCCGCAGCTTCGTACAGCCCAGCTACTGGGGCAGCCGGGCACTGGATTACCTGTGGCAGGGTATCGGGGCCTATCTGCGTCACTACCCGCAGATTCGCCGCCTCTACGGACCGGTCAGTATCAGCCATAACTACCCCAAGTCGGCACGGGATATGTTGATCTACTACTACAGCCGGCATTTCGGCAACCCACTGATCCCCGTCACCGCACGCCAGCCCTATCTGCTGGATCAGGCGGCCATCACCGAGTGCCGGGCCATCATCCCCGGTGTGGATGCGGATGCGGAGTTCAAGTCCATGCGGGAATATCTTCACGCCTTTGGACTCAGTGTGCCCACCCTCTATAAGCAGTACAGCGATATCTGCGAGCCTGGCGGTGCGCAATTCCTGGCATTCAATGTCGACCCGGATTTCTCCAACTGTATCGATGGCCTGATCTGCGTCGACCTCGCCCGACTCAAGCCCGCCAAGCGCAAACGCTATCTCGAAACCTGAAGGAGCATACTATGGATATCGCCGATCAAGCCGACAGACAGATCGAAGAGAGCTTGGCGAGCGCCCTGGCTCTTAGCCAATCGTTAACCAGCCCCTCGCTCAGAACTCCGGGGTATTCCATCGTCTGTGAAGCCTGTTGTGAACCCATTCCTCCAGCAAGGATCATGGCTCTGCCCGGCTGCGCGACATGCGTCGACTGTGCCCGCATCCTGGAACAGGCAGACAGACTCAGAGGTAAGGACGTCGGCACCTGGTGGTGGTAGAGGGGTTCCCAGGAATCAGCGCCGATCCTTGATCTCAATCTCCAGTGAGCGCAGCTTGCGGTAGAGATGGGTTCGCTCCATGCCCACATCCTTTGCCATGTGGGAGATATTGCCGTCATGCTGTTTCAACTGGTATTCAAGATAGACCTTCTCGAACTGTTCCCGGGCCTGACGCAGGGGCTGATCGAAGGAGACCATGCATTCCAGCGCCGTTGTCGCTGCGCCCAGCTCGCTTGCACCCAGGGCGGACTCCACCTCCTCCTGAGTGATCTCGGCGCCCGCCCCCAGGATCAATAACCGTTGCACCAGATTCTTCAGTTCACGCACATTCCCATACCAGGGGTGGTTGCGCAGCTTGTTCTGTGCGCCCACGGTAAAGTGACGATAGGGCAGCCTTTCGTGGGTGACATACCAGTCCACATAGAAATTGAGCAGTTCCGGCACATCTTCCGCATGCTCCCGCAATGCCGGCATATGCAGTGGCACCACATTGAGATGGTAGAAAAGATCCTCGCGAAAGGTCCCCGACCGTACCAACTCCTCCAGGTTCCGCTGGGTGGCGGCGATGATACGGACATCGATACTCACCGGCTCAGTCCCCCCAACCCGCAGGAATGAACCGGTATCCAAGGCGCCTACCAGTTGGGCCTGGGCCTCCAGATCCATATCCGCCACCTCATCCAGAAACAGGGTCCCACCGGCCGCCTGCTCGAGACGCCCATAGTGGATACGGCCAGCCTCCTCCTGGCCAAACAGCTCCCTGGCCGCATTGGTTTTGGCGATGGAGCTGACCGCCACGTCCACGAAGGGACGGGCACGGCGAATGCTCTGTGAGTGCAGATAACGGGCCAGGGTCTCCCGACCACTGCCCGGCTCGCCGGTTATCAGCACCCAGGTATCGTGCTGGGCGATACGTTTCACCTGCTCACGCAGACGCTGCATCAGGGGGCTGCGCCCAGCCGGCTCATACACCGCCTGACTGTGCCGACGCAGACCCACATTCTCCTGCTTCAGCTGTTCCGCCTCCAGGGCACGCTCCACGGTCAGCAGCAGTTTCGCCAGGGAGAGCGGTTTTTCGAGAAAATCATAGGCACCCAACCGGGTCGCCTCCACCGCGGTCTCGATCGTACCATGGCCCGACATGACGATAACCGAACAGGGCAGGCCCTCCTCGTCCTCCCCCCACTCCTTCAGCAGGGTGATGCCATCCACATCCGGCATCCAGATATCGAGCAGGATCAGATCCGGCCTGCGCTCCTGCAGGGCCCGTCTGGCCGACTGACCGTCCTCCGCCACCATGACCTCGTAGTTCTCATCCTCAAGGATCTCCTTCACCAGGTTGCGGATATCCGGTTCGTCATCCACCACCAGAATATTGGACCCACTCATGCTGTTTTTTCCTCCACCTCATCCAGTATGGGCAGCTGTATAATCATGCAGGCCCCATGGGGGCTATTCTCCGCCCAGATATTACCCCCATGCTCTTCAACAATCTTTTTCACAATGGCCAGACCCAGGCCGGTTCCCTTCGGCTTGTTCGTCACATAGGGCTCGAACAGGTGCTGCATCATCGCTTCATTGAACCCAGGGCCGTTATCTTGCACCCGTAGTTCATAAAAAGGACGATCATCGTGGGTCACACCCTGGGTCGTCACGCTGAGCGCGCCATCCGGCTGTCCCGCCACCGCCTCCTGGGCATTTTTCACCAGGTTATGCACCATTTGCCTTATGCGCAACGGATCGACCTCGACCCGCGCACCCTTGGCATGCAATTCAGCCCGAAAACTGGCGCTACTGTCTACCCCCCGATAGAGATCCACCACCTCATCGATCAGGCTATCCGCCTCCAGGGCCTTGAATTCCACCTTGGGCGGCCGGGCATACTCGGAAAAGTCATTCACCATCGACTTCATCGCCTCTACCTGTTGCACGATGGTATGGGTGGCCCGCTCCAGCACCTCCGCCTCTTTCTCCGGCATGGTCGTCAGGTATTTACGCCGCAGACGTTCAGCCGAGAGCTGAATCGGCGTAAGGGGATTTTTGATCTCATGGGCCAGCCGCCGGGCCACTTCACCCCAGGCCGCATCCCGCTGGGCGCTGATCAACGCGGTGACATCGTCGAGTAATACGATGTGGCCCTTGCGACCATTGGGCTGAGCAAACGGCGTAGCGCGGCAGATCAATACCTTGCGCCCACCTCCCCCATACAAGGTCAGCTCACCAAGCCACTCCTGGCGGTTTTGCAGCAGGGGCTCACGCAGGGCATCGACGAACTGCCGCAGTACCGTCGACTTCAGGGCCAATGATTGCAGCGGGATATCCGTCATCTGCTTCAGTTCGACACCCAGGATCTTTTCCGCCGCAGGATTTGCCGTGCGCAGTTTATGCGTGGCGTCGAAGGTCAAGACCCCGGAGGAGAGCCGACCGAGCACGGCCTCCAGATAGGCCCGCTGTCCCTCCACCTCCCGCTGACTCCGGTTGGCCTGATCACGGGCCTGAGCAATACGCCGGGTCATGGCATTGAAGGAGGCTACCAGAAAGGCCAGCTCGTCCCCCCGACGGGGCACCGGCAGCTGGCGATCGTAATCCCCCTCCGCCACCGCCCGGGTGCCCTCCGCGATGTTGGTGATCGGTGCCACCATCCGACGGGCCGAGAAGAAGGCTACCCAGACGGCCGACAATACCCCGAACATCAGCACCAGGAAGAGCGTCAGGGAAAAGTTGCGTTTCAGGGACTGGCGCAGGTAAGAGAGCTCCTTGTAGCGGTTATAGGCCAGCTCCAGTTTGTCTGAAAACAGGCTGACCCGCTCAGAAGAGGGGTAGATCCCAAGCAGGGCAAATTGCCTGCCCAGCCGGTCGGGTACGGCAACCCGCACCATCAGTTCATCATTTTCCCTGATCAGACCCACATAGCTCTGGTCATCCCGCAGCTGTTGCAGGATGAAGTCATCCGGCTTGGCCGGGACCAGTTCGGTGGCCACTGCATTGGAGTAGGCGATGATCTGGCCACCCAACTCCACCAGGGATAGTTCCAGGGCACCCGATTGTTGGCGCAGGGCGGCGATTGTCAGGGAGAGGGCGGTTTCCGAGGTATCGTCGATGCTTTGCAGCAGCTGCTCGGTGTACTTCAGCCAGACCCGCTGATTCAGGTCGAGGGATGCCTGCCCCAGCTCGCGGGCATCCTCCATGGCCTGATCGATCTTTACATCGAACCAGCTGTCGATGCCACCCTGCATAAAGCTGAAGGAGTAGTAGTAGACCACACCCACCGGCGCCAATGAGATCAGGATAAAGATGATCACCATGCGCACGGTAAGCCGCGATCCCGCCCGATGCCGCAGGTACTGGCGGATCAAGCGGATGGTATTGAAGGAGATCAGGGCGATGAGAATGAACATTCCCACCAGATTGACCAGCAACAGAGGGACAAAATAGCGACTCAGCTCGGCCGAGTTCTGCACCGCACTGCTCATCAGATGCAGGGAGACCAGCAGCAAAATCAGCAACAGGACAACGGAGATGCCGCCGAAACGAAGACGTCTTACTGCGCGAGAGGCCATTGGCTCCATCCACTCGTCATTTTCCACCCTTTACCCAGATAGGCCAGCGGACGCAGGGGCAGAGGCAGGGATTCGATATCCAGCTCCGCGCGCATGCGTACATGGTAGTCTACCTTCGGGTTCAGATCGTCGACTGAAACCAGCTTGAGGCTGTTCATCTCACCCAACGCATCCAGGGCCGCATCCTGGGTAACAAAACTCTTCTCCTCCTCAGTCTGCAGATCCACCACCCGATAGAGCCCGGTCAGGGCGTGATAGCGAATCTGCCGGCGCAGGCTGAACTCAGCGGGCCGCTGTTCCCAGAAGCTGCGCCACACCTTCTCGACCTGCACCTGCACCTCCAGGGTGAGCGGCACCCCGTTGCTCAATGCCTCGAGCGCGGTCTCGCTCAAGCGGTAGTCGATCTGCATATTCATCAGATAGCGGTTGCCCTGCCTGGCAAGCTGAACATCATGAATCCTGAACTCCGCCGCCGACACCCAGCCGGTCCAAAACAACAGCAAGCAGAGGCCATACAGCCTGCGCGAACTGTTCATTCCGCCACCTTCGCCAAGCGTGCATAATAGAAACCATCCATATTCAACATACCTGGCGCGACCTGACGGCCGACCACGCGGGCCTCACCCCAGGTCTCATCGAGAAGGGATTCCCTGGCATCCATGGTCTGCTTTAGAAACGCCGATACCTGCAGTTCATTCTCTTCCGGCAGGATGGAGCAGGTGGCATAGAGCAACAGTCCAGCCGGTTTCAACAGCGGCCAGATGGCGCGCAAAATACGCGCCTGCAGCTTGACCAGGGCAGTAATGTCCCCGGGACGGCGCAGATATTTGATGTCCGGGTGGCGGCGTATCACCCCGCTAGCCGAACAGGGGACATCCAGCAGGATGCGGTCATACTGCCTGTCCGCCCACCCGCCGGCCGGGCGGGAGGCATCTCCCACCAGCAACTCGGCATCGAGCACCAGACGCCGCAGATTCTCCCTGACCTGCTGCAGCCGCTGCTGATCCACATCCACCGCCGTTACCCGCAAATCCTCCGCCGCTTCCAATATATGGCCGGTTTTTCCACCCGGGGCGGCACAGGCATCGAGAACCTGTTGCCCCGACCGCAGGTCCAGGAGTTCAGCGGCAAGTTGGGCGCCGCCATCCTGCACCGACACCAGGCCCTGCTCGAAACCGGGTAAGTTCTCTACATCTACCGGCCGTTCCAGCTCCACTCCCGAACCGGTGGCGGCAATAGTGCCGGCACCCATACCCGCCCCCTGCAGGCGCAACAGATACACATCCCGGGTGACCCGCCTCCGATTCACCCGCAGGCTCATGGGGGGACGGCCATTGAGCGCCGCCAGCCGCTCCCGCCACTGTTCCGGCCAGCGTTGTTGAATGCGCTCCAACAGCCACAATGGCATGGCGGCGCTGGCCGCGGCATCGCCAGCCTGACTTTTCAGCAAGCTCTCCCGACGCCGTTGAAATTCCCGTAGCACCCCATTGATCAGACCGACCGCCCAGCGTTTGCGCAACTTGTTTGCCGCCCCGGCGGTCTCATGCACAGCGGCATGATCCGCTACCCGCAGATAGAGCAGTTGATACAGACCGATGAGCAGCAGGGCGGTGATATCCCGATCCTTGGTCCTGAGGGGTTTCTTGAGCAGCTGCCCGAGCAGCCATGCGAGCCGGGGATACCAGCGCATCACCCCATAGCTCAGTTCCTGGGCCAACCCCCGGTCACGCGGGTCGACAAGCTTGTCCAGGAAACCGGGCGCCACCTCCGAGAGTGAGCGACCACTCAGGACCTGCTGTAGAATACGCGCCGCCAGTAGACGGGGATCGGCCTGCTGGGAACGACTTACTGTCGTCACTGCATTAACCGAGGACAACACCGTCCACCGTATGGGCATTGAGAAAGTCCGCCGCCGCCATGGCCCGTTTGCCAGGCATCTGCAATCGGGTGATTCGCAGGATTCCCTCTCCTGTGGCCACCTCTATACCCTGCTTGCCGGCAGCCAGGATGGTACCGGGCTTGGCATCAGATCCTCCCTGCAGCACCTGGGACTCCCAGATGCGCATCATCTTACCCTGGTAATCGGCCTGAGCCACTGGCCAGGGGTTAAAGGCCCTGACCTGCCGATCGATCTGACGGGCCGACTGACTCCAGTCGATGCGGCTCTCCTGCTTGGCCAGCTTGCTGGCATAGTTGGCCTGGGCTTCGTCCTGAGACTCGGCCATGACTGTACCCGCTGCCAGACCAGGCAACACCTCCAGCAACGCCCGAGCACCCAGGGATGCCAGCCGGTCATGTAACGCGCCACCGGTATCATTCCCATGAATAGGACACTTCAGGGCATGTAGCATGGGACCGGTATCGAGCCCCGCCTCCATCTGCATGATGGTAATACCTGACTCCTCATCCCCCGCCAGGATGGCACGTTGGATGGGAGCGGCCCCCCGCCAGCGGGGCAGTAGTGAGGCATGGATATTGATACAGCCTAGACGTGGGGCATCCAGCACCGCCTGGGGCAACAGCAGGCCATAGGCTGCCACCACCATCAGATCGGCATGCAATGCCGCCAGTGCGGCCTGCTCCGACTCATCTTTCAGGGATCTGGGCTGGCGCACCTCGATCCCATGGTCCAGCGCGAGCTGTTTTACCGGGCCGAAGGTCAGCTTGCGCCCGCGCCCCGCGGGGCGGTCAGGCTGGGTATAGACAGCCACAAGCTTGTGCTCACCGGTCAACAGTGGTTTGAGTGCCTCCGCCGCAAAATCGGGGGTTCCAGCAAAGATGATCTTCAGCGACTCAAGCATAACTATCACTCGCAGTGGGTAAAAAATCGATCGCCAGGTTTGGGACCAAGGTCTCAGACATCCCCCTGGCTGTGCATAGATTATTCAATAAACTGCCAAGTGGGACGTTAAATAACCTGATGAGTCCCGGTACTCGCCAGATGCTGCCGGCCCTCCTTCTCCAGCTTCTTACGGATGCGTTGCCGCTTGAGACTGGAGAGATAATCGACAAACAACTTACCGTCCAGGTGATCCATTTCGTGTTGAATACAGACTGCCAGCAGATCGTCAGCCTCCATCTCGAAGGGTTCACCCTGCCGGTTGAGGGCGCGGATACGAATATGGGCGGCCCGGGTCACTGGCTCGTAGACTCCTGGCACGGAGAGGCATCCCTCCTCCATCTGTTCCTCTCCATCCTGCTCGATAATTTCCGGATTGATCAGGCACAGCGGTTGATTTTTCTCCTCGGAGAGATCGATCACCAGCAACTGTTTGGCCACATTCACCTGGGTGGCCGCCAGCCCAATGCCTGGAGCCTGATACATGGTTTCAAACATGTCATCCACCAGGCGACGAATGGATTCATCCACCATGGCAACAGGTTTGGCCTTGTTGCGTAAACGCGGGTCGGGGAACTGGAGTATATCGAGTATCGCCATCAGTTTATCCAAGCTCTATAAATATGGTTGCGGGAACTTACGCTAACATCATGATCATACTGGAATCTGGGGATAATTTCCGATAGGAATTCAGACAAATCGGAAGAAACAGACCTGCTGCTGACCAAGGAAAACAATATGTATTATTTTAAGCAAAATTTCGTCGGACTCATTTTTGGCCTGCTGCTCTCCTGCAGTGCCTTGGCTGCCGG
>JBDLIF010000095.1:0-8386 GCA_039714955.1 Pseudomonadota bacterium
CCCAGACGCCTCCCGCGACTCCCCGTCCTCGGATGTGGCTGCGTCCAGATAGTCTCGAAACTGCCCGACCAGCTGTTCCTTGAGATCCGGGTCCATCACTTCTTATCCGCCCGGGGAGCGGCCCGGAGCAGTTCCCGAAACAGTTCGACCCTGGGACGCTGAGACTGACTGCCCTTCGACAGCCGCTGTAAAAGATCGGCTGAAGTCGGCGGATCGGTATTGAACAGGGCATAGTCCAGACGTGATTTTTTAGTCCGTATCGACTCATAGGCGCTACGGATGGACTGGAAGGCTTGCGGGTCCCGCTCCGCCGGGCAGTCACGGACCGCCGTGAGATAGGCCTGGTGAATGGATTCATCGGTCGCATCCCGGGTGACGCCGAGTGTCAGATAGGGATCTTGCATCAGAATAGTTCGAACTGGTCTGGGTCGTCTATTGTTAGCTTCTTGCGAGGCTGTTTGCGGGCCTTCGGCTGCGCTAACCCACCCAGGATATCATCCAGCCTGCCCGGATCGAAATTCCCCCCGAGTATTTCCCGCAACAGTCGGCGCGCCCCTTCCGGTCCCAGTTCACGCTTCATCTCCTCGACCTCCGGTGGGCCGCTTCCTTTCATCAGCATGTCGATGATATGTTCCAGTTCCTCTCCCTCAGGCAGGCTCTCCGAGCTTTCTTCGAAGCCAAAGGAATCGAATGGCGCATCATCCGGTTCCATGAAAGGCAGACCCGCGTCCAGCAGTTCGCCAATCCTGTGGACAGTGCGCATATCACCATCCGCGCGCGCACTCTGATAGGCGCTTTCCAGCTGCCGGCGATCTCGCGTAGACAGATCGATGAACATCTCCTGGCTGGCGTCAATCTGATGAAAAACAAAAACCGGGGTGTCAGGCCAACGCTTCAGTGCGGCCCGGGCGTAGCGGGTGCGTAGATCCTGCTGTTCCAGACGCAACCAGGTCTCGCACAGACGCTCCATCTCAGGCTGGGAAAAATCCAGCTTGGCAGCACTCTTCAAAGGCGTTTCCAGGAACTCCAGTGCCTCGATCAGCATGCCCTCATTCTCATCAGCCTCGCTGAGGGCATGGATCAACGCCAACACCTGGTCCCGGGTCACCTGTCGCGGGAGTTTCGGGAGCTGCGCCTGTTTCAGCACAGTGGCCATGTGGCGCTGCATTCGCCCTGCTTCCATGAGTAATTGAAAGCGGCCTGCAAGCCCGCCGCCCGTTCGTTCGAAGCCGGACAAAAAGCACCGATGCGCCTCCTCTCTGTTACCGTCACTCAGCTCAAGAATAGCCTGTGCCAGATCGATCCGGCCCAAGGCTTGTTCCGTACGGGCCCAGTTTGCTGCCTCTTCGAGTTCCTTGCGCGCCAGCATGAGCTTTTTCTGCTGGACCTGTTTGCGGGCATGGGCAAGGTGAGAATGCAATAGAATATCCCTCACCTTGGGGTTGATGGGATCGAGTTCCAGGGTACGGCGTGCATAACGAGCCGCCTTCTTGAAGGCGCTGCTGGCGATCGCGGTCTCCACGGCTTCCGTCAAGACTTCGGCATCCTCGGGATAGCGGGAGAGGGCCTGATCCAACAGGCGGCGTGCATCTTTCAGTTTGTCTTCTTCGCGGTACAGTCGAATCAACTCCAGATAACTGGGCTGATCCTCTGGGTCAAGTTGGAGGGCTCGTTCCAGTGCAGCGAAAACTGGTCGATTGGCCGGCTGGCTTCTCAACCATTGCCGGGTCATACGACGTTTAATCAGGGCCAGCGTCAAAGCGACCTCAGGATCCTGACATACCTCCGGCTGATCCAAGCGCACACAGGCATCGTACCAGCTATTGAATACCTCATGCGGAGGTCCATCTTCCTCCAGACGCAAGCTGGCGATACGCTCCCGATGAAATGGAGACAACTGGCCCAGCGATTTATTGAACACTGCCTCTCCCTGTGGATGAAAGACCAGGATGCGCATGGCGCTCTCCCGCACATATTCATCTCCCAGGATCTCCTTGTTGCGCAGCAGAAAACGCAACAGCCTATCAGTGCTTGGACGATCCCCCAGCTGGCGCAGTTCCTGGGCCAGTCTGAGCTGCTCAGCTGACCACCCCTTCAAGGCGGTGGCAAAGCGGCGTTCCGCCTTGCCCATATTTTGGTAGTCGCGCAGAAAATCTGGGGCTGGCGATTGGCTGGCCCTGATCGCTGTACATAAGACGTGAAAAGGTGAGCCGGCATCGACACGATCCAACAGGCCATACGCACCAGAGGCATCGATTTCCAACAGGGAGAGGGCGTTTAAAATCTGCCGGAAGTCCCGAAAAGGCGAGCGGAAAGGAATGGCCTTTAACTGCTGCTCCATTTCGACATCCTGGCCACTGCAATAGGCCCGCAGGGCCGCCTGAGCGACAGGAAAATCACGCCGCAGCGGGTCATCTTTGGCAAACAGGTTCAGAAATGCTTCCTCTCCAGCCAACACCTGAACCGCGCAGAGTATACGCAACCTGGGCAGATAACCCCGCTCTTCGATCTGCCGGCGCTGTTGCTGAATCAGTTGGAGCGCTGATTCGATCTGACCGGTTTGCAACAAGAGTTCGATATAAGCGGGTTCCGCGAGAAATCGATGACAGGACTCGGCACGATTACGCCAGATAACCGCGGCCTCCTTGAACATGCCCTTATCCGCCAACCCTTGGGCGCGCCCTGCATAAGCCTCGGCCAGAGACTCTAGCCACTCCGGCCGATTCTCCTGCTGAAGCATTCTTTTGAAGGCAGTAACTGCCTCCCTATACTTCCCGGCCCGCAGGTGTTTCCCGCCTTGTGCTTCCAGTTCTTCCAGGGAAAGATTAACCGGCAAATTTGCACTACCCGCCCTGGATTTGCGGTTCTTCTTTCGTTTTCTGGCCATTAAGATTATGGGATACAGCGGCCACTCGGCAGGCCAAGAGAGAGCTGTAATTGAGCTCTATATTCAGTAGGTTAGCGCACTCTATTGTAACTTCTCAATAACCCCGTGCACATCATGACTTCCCCCTTTGAGAAAGGGGGATTGAGGGGGATTTTTCTATAAATGCACGGGGTTATTGAGAGGTTACACTCTATCAATGTCTAGTGAAGATAAGTGCCGCGCTTTATATTTTCATTGTACCTACACAATATATGAGTGCAAGAGGCTCCTCATCAATCGGGGAATCACGCGAACGATCCGGCCTCCAAGCTCACCGCTTGCTACGTGGACTGATCTGCAGGAGCGTCCCCATGGGCGCGATCAGGGTATCTGACAGAGTGCTACGGCAAGGTCAGACCCAGCAACCTTCGCGGGCATGGCCCGCTCCTACCCGGCCTGTCGAGATACCCCTGACTCATCAGACAATCAGAGTTCAGAGGCTTCATCGTTCAGAGAAGGCGATGGGGATACCACTACCCGAAACCCAATGAAGTAGGAACGGAAGTCGGGACCGGAGTAGCGGCGAGAGGCACAGCGGACGTCCCTCGGATTGACGTCGAACGAGCCGCCGCGCAACACCCGGCGGTCATTACCAGACATATCTTCCAACTGCTGGCGTTTTTCCTTGTCTGTGGGATATGCTTCTAACTGATCCAAATAGCGACTTCGGGTCCACTCCCAAACATTCCCTGACATATCCAGGCAGCCAAATGGACTGGCGCCATCCGGGAATATGCCAACGGGTGTAGTATTACCTATCAGCAGTTCTCCATTATTACAGCGAGTGGCCTCGATACGATCACCCCATGGGTACTCACGCTTATCGCTACTGCCACGCGCAGCCTTTTCCCATTCCGCCTCACTCGGCAGGGTAATGGCTTTACCGGTCATCCGGCTCAGCCATTCACAATAGGCCTTTGCATCATCAAAAGACACATAAACAACAGGATGCCCTTCCAGTCCCTTTGGAGGGCGTTCCTCTTCCCAGTGGAGCGGTACATCGTGACCGCTATCCTGAATAAACAGAAAGTACTGGGCGTTGGTCACCGGCACCCGCGCAATCCGGTAATCAGGGAGAGACAGTTTCTGTAGAGACATCTCAATAAAATCACGAAGATCACTCCCCATCCAGAATTCCCCGGCGGGAATATTAACCCACTCCGGTTCGCCGAAAGGTTTGCTCCAGAAACCACCACCCGCACGCACCAATGCCTCCATGGCCCGGCTACGTTGCTCGATCCATCCCCTTGTACCCATCGACTTGATGAATCGCGAAATAAACGGGGGCGGGGCTTCAACACCCTTACGCAGTCGCTCCATCACCTCCTGCTGCAGGCCACCGGTTACCCGTCCGCTGCCTACATCACGCAGACACTCTGCCGCCAGCACCAGGTTGCCGTAAACATCGGCAGTTGAACGCTGATCGGCAATCGCCTTAATCAGCCGCGTGGTACGTTGCTGGCTCTGGGTGCTGAGATAGCCTGCCTCCAGTAGGATGACCTCATGCCACCAGGGTTTGGAAACATATTGAAGGGTATCTTCGCGATAGGCATCCTGGGCTGCCAGCGCCAGGGCTGCGAGATATTCCTGAAAGGTCAGATGCGAAAAGGCATAGACCCCCTCACCCCGCGCCACCAACAAACCTGTTCGCTCGCGAATCACGGCAATGAAATGTTCCGCCGCCTGTTCCGCAGCCCGCTGTTCTGATTCGCCGAGATTGTCAAGAAACTGCTTCTGCAGCAGTTTGTTGAGGTCTTCAACCCAAATCTCTTTGAGTTCCTTCTGATGCATATACAAGGCGATCTGCTGCAGCATCAGACGCCTGTCTCCTGCGTCGAAGGTTCGTCCCGGCAGGATCTTGATTTCCTCTACACCTCTCGCCTCATCCCACTTACCCAACAAAACATCCACTGCCTCTGCGTAGAGTTCTGCACGCCGGTCCGGTAGTTTCACCCGATCCCGATGCACCAATGCGATCACGGTCAACATGAGGGGATTGATGGCGAGTTCTCGAATCCTTTCATTTTCCTGAATGGCCAGCATCAACTGGCGCGTCTGGTCTGCGGCAAATAGCTCTGCAGCTTCTCCACCTCCCATCTGCCCGATAGCCACCAACCGGTGCCAATTAGTCAGAAACTGTTTTACGTCAGACAGGGTGAAATCGCGTACGATGGTGGTTGCGAATGACTCACCCAGCCGGGCAGGACCTGAATAACCGACTATGCGGCTGGTCACCACATAGCGACAATCAGGGTAGGCCCGGACAAAGGCCTCCACCAGGCGCGCCACACGCCTGCGCAGATCCGGGTCGGCCACCTCATCCATGCCATCCAGTAGAACGACGGCTTTGCCGCTGTCCAGCCACTCATCAAAAAAATCAACCGGCAGTTCAATCCGTTCTTTTGCTAGGGAGCGCTGAAGATACTCCAGTAATTGCGCATGCCCCTCAGTGCCATCTTGTGGCGCAGACTTCAGAAAGATGCCGATCTCTCTGAGTGGCAGGAAAATGGGCAGTCGTCCGGGTTCGTTGGTATTCAGTTTTTCCCGTACCTGGGTGGTCTTGTCAGCCAGATCCTTTGCATAAGGCAAGGTCAGATAGCGCAGCAAGGTGGTCTTACCACTACCGGGATCACCCAGCACCACCAACCGCGTGTGTTCCTTCAAAGCATCTTCAACAGAAATGATGACAGTCTCAGATGGTGCCCGTTGTTCACCTCGAAGCCGGTGCATTTCACCCGGCGCCTGATCAGCCTCCGTAGCCAACCAATGTTCTTCCTCTTCAGCAAGACGTTGCTGAGTCGTCCTCAACCTAATGTAGATGCGATCGAGTTCGATATTTACCAGCTTTCCACCAGAGCGGATTCCCTGGAGCTGCAGATAACAGTTTCGACTTGTTATATATTGCAAGTAACGACCAAGTGCTGATTTTCGGTCCACAGCGGACATGGGAATCGCCGCCTCGCCAACGACCACCGTGGCGCCTTTCTCTGCGTGGATAACAGAGCCATGAATATTCCCACCTGCGGAAACTCCACCATTGCCGGATGCAACAGCAACCTTACCTTGCGCCATAGCGCCAGAGCCCTCAATCTTATTCGTTGCACCGGACTCATCTTTGCTTTTTAAGGCTTCGAGTTCTGCTTTGAGCTTTTCCAGCTCTGCCCGGAGTTCCTCTTCCCTGCTCATATCAGTCCTTGTCTGATTTCCCACCGATGCTGATTCCACCGTGTACATCACCTCCGACTGCGACTCCGCCTTTGCCCGCTGCGACCGCATTCTCGCCTTGGGCAATTGCCCCATTCCCATGCAGTTCGGCGTGGTAATTTGTTTGTTGTTTGGCCTCCTGCAACAGTTCGGCGAGCTGTCGGGCCAGATCTTCATCCTTCTCCAGGATCTTTTTCAGCTGGCTTTGGAATGCCACCTGATACCCTTCATCATCCGGCGATTCAGCAAGATCCGCCACAATCTCCTTTGCCGCGGGACTCTTATCGACCGCTCCACGCAGCCGCTCCCAGATACGTTTGATCAGTTCGGGGGCTGCTCCACCGATCTTCTCCGCGGTCATCTCCGCCAGCTTTTCCCCGCCCTTCACCAGATAGGGCAATGCCGGTGCGATCAGTGTCGTCAATACAGTGACATCCATGATAATCCCCCTGTGTATTTGTTGATTTCTGGCATCTCATGTAGGAGCGTCCCCATGGGCGCGATCAGGCTATTTGACAGGGTGTGGCGGCAAGATCACACCCACAAACCCTCGCGTGCATGGCCCGCTCCTACAAGCCTTTCTTGAGTTCAGAGTGTAACAACTGCCGCACTTCTAACGGAACCTGTTTCAGCAGCGTTTTCATCAGACCGGCGGTGTTCGCGTAACGAACATGATTCAGCCAGCCATCTACATTGGACGCGATCTGGTGTGCCGATGCCTTATCACCATTGAAATCCTTCAGCATCCCGTGCAATCGACGCTGAAAGTTGATCCCCTTGCGGCGCTTCAGGCGGCGTTTTTCTGAGAAAACGATGAATCCCAGAAAGGGTATGCCCTCGCTGACCGGCCGGGGATGCGCACCCGGATGGATGGTGAGCCGCAAGGATGCAAAACGTTGTTCGAGCCGTTCTTTCCAGTGCCAGAGATCGGCCTTATCGTTGCCGAACAACAACAGATCATCGACGTAACGTACATAGCCTGGGCAGCGCAGTTCCCTTTTGACGAAATAGTCCAGTCCGTTCAAATAGACGTTGGCCCAGAACTGGCTGGTGAGATTACCGATCGGCAGGCCACGGGGACGATTGACGGCAAACAGATCATCCCCCGGAAAATAGACCATGCGGTACTCCTCATCGAACACCGCATGGCCACTGGCGAGTATCAGTCTGATTAGCCAAAGCATATCCGGGTCGGTGACCTTGCGGCTCAGCGCCTGGAACAGAATTGCATGGTCGATGCTGGGAAAAAACTGCCGCACGTCCAGCTGCAGCACATAGCGATAGCTTCGGCTGTAACGCTGTGCCTGGTCGAGCGCGCGATGGGTACCCTTGCCCAGCCGGTTAGCAAAGCTGTCGGCCACGAAGCTGCTTTCGAAACCGGGCTCGATGATGTTGCACAGGACATGATGCACGACCCGGTCTCGAAAGGGGGCGGCACTGATCAGGCGGCGTTTGGGTTCATGGATGGTGAAACTGGTGTAGGGCCCCGGCCGGTAGCTCCGCTCACGCAGTTCACCCTGTAATTGCAGGATCTCCGCTTCGAGGTTGTATTCGAACAGGGCGACATCGAAACGACCGCGCTTGCCCTTGCTCGCCTTCTGGTAGGCCAGCAGCAGATTCTCCCAGGCGGTCAGATCGTCAAATGACAACAAGATAGAGAAAACCTACCCCAGGACCGAGGTCCAGGGGGCAGGTTGGTTGCTATTTGCCCGGCCCGGGTTCAGCGGGACGCGGCCAGGAACAGGCTCCGCCATTCTCCTCGTCCCGAAAGCGTCGTTGCGCCGCCAGGCCATTCCGGAGCTACAGAAGAGTGTGGACACCACTACCCGAAACCCAATGTTGTTGTTACGGTTGTCGGGATCGTTGTTGTTGCGATAGGCACAGCGGACGTTCCTCGGATTGTTGTTGAACGAGCCGCCGCGCAACACCCGGCGGTGCTTCGAACCTGTCCCCGCAACTCCAGACGACACATTGATCGACCGGTGATTGCTCATGCATGACTCACTTTCATCCAGCCACCGAGCAGGCGGCCGATCTCCACCAGCATCCCGGCCACATGCTCATACTGGCCAGCGGAGAGCCAGTCCCAGCGGCGGGCCAGGCGCAGATAGAGGCGCACCTTGGCCAGGGCCTCGTCCGCCTTTGCCAGCCTCTCCCGCCGGGCCGCGCCCCGGCGCAGATTGGCCTCCTCCAGATGTTCCCGCAGGTCGAATGCTGCATCTAACAGGCGATTGGAATAGGTATGCCGATGGGCCC
>JBDLIF010000096.1:0-8383 GCA_039714955.1 Pseudomonadota bacterium
CGTGGAGATGGTGATGCCGGGGGACAACGTAAAGATGACCGTGAAGCTGATCGCGCCGATCGCGATGGAAGAGGGTCTGCGCTTTGCGATTCGTGAAGGCGGTCGGACCGTAGGGGCCGGCGTGGTCGCCAAGATTATCGAGTAATCGATTGATAGTGTGCGGGGCCGGTTGTGGCCGGTCTCGCTGTTAGCGTTTTTAGGCCAGTGGCTCAACTGGTAGAGCAGCGGTCTCCAAAACCGCAGGTTGGGGGTTCGAGTCCCTCCTGGCCTGCCATTTTTCTGGCAAATATAACCTATGAGCGCGAATACCCAAGCTGAAGTATCCAATATGGATACAGTCAAGTTGCTGATGTCAGTCACCATCATCGTGGCGGCACTGCTCGGCTTTTACTACTTTGATGCCTATTCGCAATTACTGCGGGTGCTTGGATTACTTGTGGTTGTCGGTGTGGCGGTATTGATTGCCTACCAGACGGCCCCCGGAAGGCGTTCCTGGAAATTTGCCTCCGATGCCAAGGTCGAAGTGCGTAAAGTAGTCTGGCCAAGTCGCCAGGAAACTGTACAGACAACCCTGATCGTCTTTGTGATGGTACTGATCATGGGAATTGTGCTCTGGTTGTTCGACATGATGCTGGGCGCCATACTGCGTACCCTGACTGGAGGCTGATTGTGGCGCAACGTTGGTATGTGGTGCATGCCTATTCCGGCTTTGAGCAACAGGTACAGCGCTCGCTGCTTGAGCGCATCAAGCGCTTTGGCATGGAAGAGAAATTTGGAGAGGTCCTGGTCCCTACCGAAGAGGTAGTGGAGATGCGTGCCGGTCAGCAACGCAAAAGCGAACGCAAGTTCTTTCCCGGTTATGTGTTGGTACAGATGGAGATGACCGACGAGACCTGGCACCTGGTAAAGGATGTGCCGAAGGTGATGGGTTTTATCGGTGGTACCGGCGACCGGCCCGCCCCGATTACGGACAAGGAAGCGGACGCCATCCTGCAGCGTGTAGTAGAAGGTGTGGAAAAACCGCGTCCCAAGGTCCTGTTCGAACCGGGCGAGGTGGTGCGCGTCATCGACGGCCCCTTCAACGACTTTACCGGTGTAGTGGAAGAGGTCGATTACGAAAAGAGCCGCATGAAGGTCTCCGTGCTCATCTTCGGCCGCTCGACCCCCGTAGACCTAGAATTCGGCCAAGTTGAGAAAGGGTGAGCCAAATATTTAGTCCAGTGGACTAAATATTTGGCGAACGACCGGACAGGAAGTCCGGGCCGGGAGTAAGAATGAGCTCTAAAGTCACGCCATGGATGGCAATGAAAGATTAACTTACGAAGTTTTTAATTAGTCCAGTGGACCAATTTTTTGAGCGAACGACCGGACAGGAAGTCCGGGCCGGGAGTAAGAAAGAACTCCAAAGTAGCGCCATGGATGGCAATGAAAGATTAACTTACGAAGCTGTGAACTAGTCCAGTGGACAAACGCAGCGCGGCGATGGCAATGAAACCTTTGCTTACGAAGCCGCGAGTAGCCCAGTAAGCCAAGGACGACAAGACCAGATTACTGACAAAGCTGCTCTAACCATAAGCAGCCGAGTATCCGGCCCAACGGCCGCTAATCAAGCCTTGAAGTCTATCTTCAAGGTGTTTTTAGTTGGGGAGCCTAGGTGAAAGCCCCAGGCGCTTGCACCCAAAGAGAGGAAAAACATGGCAAAAAAGATCCAAGCTTATATCAAGCTACAGGTCAAGGCCGGTGAGGCCAACCCCAGTCCGCCCGTGGGCCCCGCGCTGGGTCAGCATGGCGTCAACATCATGGAGTTCTGTAAGGCGTTCAACGCAAAGACCCAGAGTTTGGAGAAGGGACTGCCGATTCCGGTGGTGATTACGGTCTACAGCGATCGTTCCTTCACCTTTATCACCAAGACACCTCCGGCCGCGGTTCTGCTAAAGAAGGCTGCTGGTCTGCAGAAGGGCAGTTCGACTCCGAATACTGTCAAAGTGGGTAGCGTGACCCGGGCGCAGCTGGAAGAGATTGCCACCACCAAGATGCCCGATCTTACCGCGGCGGATATGGACGCAGCGGTGCGAACCATTGCTGGCAGTGCCCGTCAGATGGGTCTTGATGTTGAGGGGGTGGAGTAAGTCATGGCTAAGTTGAGTAAGCGTGCAAAGGCAGTTCGCGAGAAACTCGAGACGGGTAAGCTCTATGCGGTGGAAGAGGCCTTTTCTCTATTGAGAGAAGTCTCTTCGGTTAAATTCGCGGAATCCGTGGATGTCAGTGTGAATCTGGGTGTGGATGCCCGCAAGTCTGACCAGGTGGTGCGTGGGGCTTCTGTGCTACCTCATGGTCTTGGCAAGACGGTGCGAGTAGCCGTATTTACCCAAGGTGCCAATGCGGATGCCGCGAAGGCAGCGGGTGCTGACATTATCGGTCTTGAAGATCTGGCGGCAGAGGTCAAGGCGGGTAAGATGGATTTTGATGTGGTGATCGCCAGTCCGGATGCGATGCGGGTGGTCGGCCAGTTGGGCCAGATCCTGGGTCCCCGCGGTCTGATGCCCAACCCGAAGGTTGGCACGGTGACACCGAATGTGGCGGAAGCGGTGCAGAATGCCAAGGCCGGGCAGGTGCGTTATCGCACCGACAAGGCGGGCATCATCCATTGCTCCATCGGCAAGATCGACTTTGAGCCGAGCAAACTGAAGGAGAACCTGGAGTCATTGCTGCATGCCTTGGTCAAGGCCAAGCCGAGCGCCGCCAAAGGGGTCTATCTGGAGAAGATTACGGTCTCATCCACCATGGGGCCAGGCCTGTCCGTAGATCAGGCAACACTCGCATTGTAGTGAGTTTCCGTCCAGAAATAGCCCAGGTAGGGGTGTTTCTGGTCGCAACCGGTTTTTTGCTTCAGCTTTGGTCGTAGTGCCCCTGGCTGGAGTGTTATGAACTTTGGGGTACCGGTCTGCCGGTACCGTCAAAGACCGCAGGTGCATCTCGGCGATGCTTAATAACTGCCTGCGTAGACGGAGCAACCCAAATCAGGATTTTCCTGATGATGGTGTGCGATCAAGTGCGGTGTAACAATGCACCGTTTGTGTAACTGAGGGGCGGGCAACCGTTCCTTGCATTATCAGGAGGTGACGACTTTGCCACTCAATCTAGAGCAGAAGAAAGCCATCGTCGCCGAAGTCAGTGACGTAGCAAGCAGCGCCTATTCCGCGGTTGCCGCGGAGTACAGTGGACTGACCGTCGAGGAGATGACCGAACTGCGCCGCGCGGCGCGGAATGATGGGGTCTATCTTCGCGTGGTCAAGAACACACTCGCCAAGCGAGCCGTTGAGGGTACCGATTTTGCCTGCATGCAGGAGGGTTTGACGGGTCCCTTGATCCTGGCCTTCTCGCAGGAGGATCCCGGTGCTGCCGCCCGCGTCATTAAGGACTTCGCCAAGGAGCATAAGCATCTTGAGGTGAAATTGGTTTCAATCGGTGGCCAGATGTTGGCGCCGAGTGAACTGGAGACACTCGCCAAGATGCCGACCTATGATCAGGCTATCAGCATGCTGATGGCGGTCATGAAGGCTCCGGTGGAGAAGCTGGCCCGCACCCTGAAAGAGGTGCCCGGCAAGCTGGTCCGGACTGTGGCGGCGGTCAAAGACGCCAAAGAGGCGGCTTAAAACGGCTTTAAATTAAGTCAATCGTTTATCAAACAAATCAATTTTTAGGAGTTAACCAATGGCCGTATCTAAAGAAGAGATCCTGGAGGCTATTGCCGAGATGTCCGTGATGGATGTTGTGGCGCTTATCGAAGCCATGGAAGAGAAGTTTGGCGTAACCGCCGCCGCCGCGGTGGCTGCTGCGCCTGCTGCCGCCGGCGGTGGTGAAGCCGCCGCGGAAGAGCAGACCGAATTTGACGTGGTTCTGTCTGGTTTCGGCGGTAACAAGATTGCCGTGATCAAGGTGGTTCGCGCCATCACTGGTCTGGGCCTGAAAGAGGCCAAAGAGGCTGTCGAAGGGGCACCGACCACCCTGAAAGAGGGTGTCTCCAAAGACGAAGCTGCAGAGGTCGTCAAACAACTGGAAGAGGCAGGCGCTACAGCCGAGATCAAGTAATTCTGTACTCGATCAGTTAAAACCTGTGTGATTAGGCTGGTGGCGTTTCGTCACCGGCCTTTTCCCGCTTGTTGGATATAGGTTGTAAACAAAGTTCAACATCCAACACTTAAAGACTAGCTGGCAGTAAAGCCAGCACAGGAAGTCAGAATATTTCGCTTATTCTGCTGCTTGCTTATTTGCCGGCGCAGGATAACGCATGAATCACCAAGCCTTTGACACTGAGGGATGGCAGCATGGCCTATTCGTTCACCGAGAAAAAGCGTATCCGCAAAGACTTCGGAAAGCGTCCCAGTATTCTGGACGTGCCTTTTCTGCTTGCGACACAAATAAACTCCTACCGTGATTTTCTGCAGGACGGAGTGCCTGCGAATAAGCGCCAAGATGTGGGTCTGCATGCCGCGTTCAAGTCTGTTCTGCCGATCACCAGCTATTCAGGAAATGCGGTGCTCGAATATGTGAACTATCGTCTCGGCGAACCGGTTTTCGATGTACGGGAGTGCCAGCTGCGTGGCACTACCTATGCAGCGCCGCTCCGCGTGCTGGTACGCCTGGTGATCTACGATAAAGAGGCCCCGGCCGGTTCCAAGGTGGTCAAGGATATTCGCGAGCAGGAAGTCTATATGGGGGAACTGCCGTTGATGACCGATACCGGTACCTTTGTCATCAATGGTACGGAACGGGTCATTGTCTCTCAGCTGCATCGTTCGCCCGGTGTCTTTTTCGATCACGACAAGGGTAAGACCCACTCTTCAGGAAAGCTGCTGTTTTCCGCCCGGGTGATTCCCTATCGCGGTTCCTGGCTGGATTTCGAGTTTGATCCCAAGGACAACGTGTTTGTGCGCATCGACCGTCGCCGCAAACTGCCGGCCACCATTCTCATGCGTGCCCTGGGCTACGAAACTGAACAGATCCTGGAGATGTTCTTCGAGACCAACACCTTCAGCCTGACCAAGCGGACCCTGAAGGTGGCCCTGGTGCCGGAACGTCTGCGTGGTGAGATGGTGACCTTTGATATCAAGGCCGGTGATGAAGTGATCGTTGAGGCAGGACGGCGTGTCACCGCCCGGCATATTCGGGAACTCGAAAAGGCCGGTGTCAAGAAGTTGGATGTGCCGCGCGAATACATCATTGACGAGGTACTTGCACACAACGTGGTCGACAAGGAGACTGGTGAGTTGATCGCCGCGGCCAATACCGAGATCACCGAAGAGTTGCTGGATACCTTGATCGAAAAGGGTATTAAGAAGCTCAATACGATCTTTACCAACGATCTCGATCACGGACCTTTTGTTTCTGATACCCTGCGTATCGATCCGACCACCAACGAGCTGGAGGCCCAGGTTGAGATCTACCGCATGATGCGCCCCGGCGAGCCGCCCACCAAGGAGGCGGCCCACAATCTGTTTAAAAACCTGTTTTTCACCTCTGAGCGTTACGATCTCTCGGCGGTCGGCCGGATGAAATTCAATCGTCGTCTCGGCCGTGAAGACGAGGAGGGCGAAGGCATCCTCTCCAAGGAGGATATCACTGATGTGCTCATGGAGCTGATCGATATCCGCAACGGTAACGGCGTGGTGGATGATATCGATCACTTGGGTAACCGGCGTATCCGCTGTGTTGGCGAGATGGCGGAGAATCAATTCCGTGTCGGCCTGGTACGTGTCGAACGGGCGGTGAAAGAGCGTCTGACCCAGGCGGAATCGGAAGGTCTGATGCCTCAGGAGATGATCAACGCCAAGCCGGTATCCGCCGCGATCAAGGAGTTCTTTGGCTCCAGCCAGCTCTCCCAGTTCATGGATCAGAACAATCCGCTCTCGGAGGTTACCCACAAACGCCGTGTCTCGGCCCTGGGTCCGGGCGGTCTGGCCCGTGAGCGTGCCGGCTTCGAGGTGCGTGACGTGCACCCGACCCACTACGGTCGGGTCTGCCCCATCGAGACGCCGGAGGGACCGAATATCGGTCTGATCAATTCTCTGGCGGTTTACTCGCGCACCAACCGTTACGGTTTTCTGGAAACCCCTTATCGCAAGGTCGATGATGGTCGGGTTACTGAGCAGATCGATTATCTCTCCGCCATAGAAGAGGGACGTTACGTCATCGCCCAGGCCAATGCCACGGTGGATGAGAATGGCAGGCTGATCGATGAGCTGGTCTCTTCCCGCTTCCAGAACGAGTTCACTCTGTCGACCCCGGACAAGGTGCAGTATGTGGATGTTTCGCCGAAGCAGATCGTCTCCGTGGCGGCCTCCATGATTCCCTTCCTGGAACACGATGATGCCAACCGCGCCCTCATGGGCTCCAACATGCAGCGTCAGGCGGTGCCTGTGCTGCGGGCCGAAAAACCCTTGGTCGGCACCGGTATGGAACGGGTGGTCGCGGTCGACTCCGGCGTCACCGTGGTGGCCACGCGGGGTGGTGAGATCGAGTCGGTAGACGCCGCACGCATCGTGGTGCGGGTCAACGATGAAGAGACCGAGGCCGGCGAGCCGGGTGTGGATATCTACAACCTGACCAAATATACCCGTTCCAATCAGAACACCTGCATCAATCAGCGTCCCCTGGTGAATGTGGGGGATCGGATTGCCCGTGGCGATGTGATGGCTGACGGTCCCTCCACCGACATGGGTGAACTGGCCCTGGGGCAGAATCTGCGTGTCGCCTTCATGCCCTGGAACGGCTACAACTTCGAGGACTCCATCCTGATCTCCGAGCGGGTAGTGGACGAGGACAGGTTCACCTCCATCCATATCGAAGAGTTGACCTGCATGGCCCGCGACACCAAGCTGGGTCCGGAGGAGATCACCGGCGATATCCCGAATGTGGGTGAAGCGGCGCTGTCCAAGCTGGATGAGTCGGGTATCGTCTATATCGGGGCCGAGGTGCGCGAAGGCGACATCCTGGTGGGCAAGGTGACCCCCAAGGGCGAGTCCCAGCTCACCCCGGAAGAGAAGCTGCTGCGCGCCATCTTCGGCGAGAAGGCCTCGGATGTGAAGGATACCTCTCTGCGCGCCTCCTCCGGCCGGGTAGGTACGGTCATCGATGTCCAGGTCTTTACCCGTGACGGGGTTGAGAAGGATGCCCGCGCCCTGCAGATCGAAGAGATAGAGATGGACCGGGTACGCAAGGATCTGGATGACCAGCTGCGCATCATGGAAGCGGATACCTTCCAGCGGGTCGAGAAGATGCTGTTGGGTAAGATCGCCGATGGCGGTCCCGAGAATCTCTCGGCGGGCGCTAAGATCACCAAGGCCTATCTGAATGATCTGGATCGGGACAAATGGTTTGAGATCCGCCTGCGCAAGGAAGAGACCGCCACTCAACTGGAGGCGATAGCCGAACAGGTGAAGTCGCAACGCGAGACCTTCCGTGGGAAGTTCGAGGAGAAGAAGCGCAAGCTGACCGCCGGAGACGATCTGGCCCCCGGGGTGCTCAAGATGGTCAAGGTCTATGTGGCGGTGAAGCGTCGCGTCCAGCCGGGTGACAAGATGGCCGGACGGCATGGCAACAAGGGTGTCATCTCGACCATCGTGCCGGTGGAGGACATGCCATTCGACGAGTATGGTGAGCCGGCGGATATCGTGCTCAACCCCCTCGGCGTACCCTCGCGCATGAACGTCGGGCAGGTGCTGGAGACCCATCTGGGCTTTGCGGCCAAGGGTGTTGGGCGCAAGATTGGCGCCATGTTGGAGGCCCAGGCACAGATCGTCGAGATGCGCGAGTTTCTCGCCAAGATCTACAACAGCAGCGGTAAGCCCGAGGATCTCGACTCACTGAGTGATGCGGAGATACTGGAGATGTGCGGCAACCTGAAGGGCGGTGTGCCGATGGCGACACCGGTGTTTGATGGTGCCCACGAGTCCGAGGTCAAGCAGATGCTGGAGTTGGCGGGGCTGTCGGAGAGTGGCCAGTGCACCCTGTATGACGGGCGCACGGGCGAAGCTTTCGTACGGCCAGTGACCGTCGGTTATATGTACATGTTGAAACTGAACCACCTGGTGGATGACAAGATGCACGCCCGCTCCACCGGTCCGTACAGTCTGGTCACCCAGCAGCCACTAGGCGGTAAGGCCCAGTTCGGTGGCCAGCGCTTCGGTGAGATGGAGGTCTGGGCCCTGGAGGCCTATGGCGCCGCCTACACCCTGCAGGAGATGCTCACGGTCAAGTCGGACGACGTCAATGGCCGTACCCGGATGTACAAAAACATCGTCGATGGCAATCACCAGATGGAAGCCGGTATGCCCGAATCGTTCAATGTGTTGGTGAAGGAGATACGCTCTCTCGGCATCAA
>JBDLIF010000097.1:0-8204 GCA_039714955.1 Pseudomonadota bacterium
GAAGCGCAGATCCCGGCTCGTCACGATTCCGACCAGTTCGTCACCCTCCACCACCGGCACACCTGAGATATTGTTGGCCCGGGTCAGTTCGACGACCTCGCCAATACTGACATAGGGACCGACGGTTATCGGCTCCCGGATCACCCCACTCTCATACTTTTTGACACTAGCAACCTCGTGAGCCTGCTGCTCGGGCGTCATATTTTTATGCACTATGCCTATGCCCCCCTCCAGCGCCAGGGCGATGGCGAAACGCGCCTCGGTCACCGTATCCATCGCCGCTGAGACCAGCGGGATATTCAGCCCGATATCCCGGGTGAGCTTGGTACGCAGATCGACATCCTTGGGCAGGACCCTGGAGTGGGCCGGCAGCAGAAGGACATCATCGAATGTGAGGGCTTCCTCGATTACACGCATAGTCATAAGTTTCCAGGTGGGGATGGAGTTAGCCGGGCATTATAGAATTTGCCGACAGGACGGTAAACTCTCTATATAGTCAGAGGCGTTTACGCTGCTGGCATGAATTATACCCATCACGGAATGATTCAACTGACTTGTGGCATACTCTTGGTCATGCCAAGACCCCGTCCGCTGCTTTACCTTCTCCTCCCCCTCTTCGCGCTGCCCTTTCCATGGGAAGCTAATTCTGAAACCGTCGAGGGGCAAACACGTCATGTGACGTTAGGCGTCCATGAAAACCCTCCGCAACCGAAGAATGTCATCGACCAGCATTTAGCGGCGCTGAAGGAAGAGCAGAACGCAATCTATCAGCATAGGTCGAGTACTCCGCTGGACCATCGAGAAAAACCTGAACTCTTACCCAGGTGGACTGAACGGCTGCTGGCCTTCGTCACATTCAGCCTGATTTTTCTGCTAGTTGGCACATTCATACTACGCTGGCGTATCCGCCTCCGCACCAGCGAACTTACCCAGAGTGAAAAACGCTATCGGGAGTTGTTCGAAGGGACCGCCATCTCCCTCTGGGATGTGGACCTCTCCGAGGTGTTCACGGCGCTGCAACGGCTGCGAGAGAGTGGGGTAGACGATATTCTCGACTATTTCGCACAGCATCCGGGCAAGCTTGCCGGATTCAGGGATCTAGTGAAGGTGGTATCGGTCAATCCAACCACACTCTCACTGTTTACCGCCCGATCCTTGAGGCAGCTACAGGAGGGGTTGACAGCTGTAATGACCCCTATCTCGTCGGAATCGTTCGCAAAAGCCCTGCGGGCCATAGCGCAAGGGCAAACTCACTTCAGCGAGGAGTCAGAATTCCGCACACTGAATGGCAAGACCATCCTGGGTTTGATCTCTTTCCCTCCCCCCAGGAATCTCACGGAGGCGCGCCATGTGCCCGTCAGCGTCCTGGATATCACCCACCAGCGTCAGACCGAAAAACAGCTGACCCAGGTCATTGAGGGGGCCTCCCTCGGATTCTGGGACTGGGAGATTCAGACTGGCAAACACTATGTGAACGATCGCTGGCTCTCCATGCTGGGATTGAGCCGTTCAGAGATCAAAAACCATATCAGCGACTGGAACGAGCTAATCAATCCGGAAGACCGCGAGCGCGTCAAACCCATCATCAAACGTCATATCGATGAGGGCCTGCCCTATGTGGTGGAGTTCCGCATGCGGCATAAGAGTGGACATTGGGTCTGGATTCAGGGTTCCGGCAATGGGGTCGAGTACGACCCCGACACCCTGGAGCCAATCCGCGCCTGCGGCACTCACCAGGACATATCGGAACGCAAGCGCTCAGAGGAGACGATGCATACCCTGGTGGAGAGCATGGTCGGTATCAGCGGCCAGAGCTACTTCGAGAAGGTTACCCACGAACTTTGCCGCTCCTTCAATGCTGACGGCGGTCACATCGGAGAACTGGTCGCAGGGAATAACATCAGGGCCTTGTCCCTGGTGATGGATGGGAAGACCATCGAAGGCTATGAATATAACCTGACCGGTACCCCCTGTGAGGTTGTCCTTAACACCGGTCCATGTCACTATCCACAGGAAATTCAAACCCTTTTTCCTGATGACAGGGAAATTTTGGAAATGGATCTTCAGGGTTATGCCGGTACCCCTATCTACGATCAGCAGGGCCAGGTCATAGGTATCCTGTGGCTGGTATCTCACCAGCCGCTGATGATGCCTTCCGGTTGGGAAGACGTACTGCAGATCATTGCCGCCCGTACCAGCGCTGAACTCGAACGCATGCGTTCCATGCAGCAGCTCGAACACCAGGCCACCTTTGACGTCCTTACTGATCTCCCCAACAGACGGTTGCTGCTGGACCGGTTGAAACATGCCCAGGCCTTGTGCAGTCGGCATGGCCACAAGGGGGGATTGCTCTTCTTGGACCTGGATCATTTCAAGACCATCAATGACTCCCTCGGCCATCCTGTGGGTGATGAACTGCTGAAGGAGGTAGCCAGGCGTCTCCAGTCGGAGCTGCGCGGCGAAGATATCCCGGCCCGCCTGGGTGGAGACGAATTCGTCGTGCTCTTCTCCGAACTCAGTGATGACCCCGAGCTGGCGGTACAGCAGGCACAGCAAGGGGCGGAAAAGATCCAAAAGGCGCTCTCCAGGCCCTACAGCATCCAGAGTAATGAACTCCACCTCACCCCCAGTATCGGCATCGTCATTTTCCCTATGGATGATGAGAGTGAGGTTGACGTTCTCAAGCATGCGGATACCGCCATGTACCGGGCCAAGGAGGCGGGGCGCAACTGCATCCGTTTCTTCCTGCCCAGCATGCAACACCTGGCGGAGGAGCGGCTGCAACTGAAAAAAGATCTGCGTATCGCCCTGGACAATGACCAGTTCAGCCTGGCCTTTCAACCCCAGATCGACGGGGCGGGCAGGGTCGTGGGAGCGGAAGCCCTGTTGCGCTGGCCCCATCCGGAGCGGGAGTTCATCCAGCCCGACGCCTTCATACCGGTCGCGGAGGAGAATGGCCAGATACTCGCCATCGGAGAATGGGTGCTGCGGGAGGCGCTAATTCAACTACGGCATTGGCTGCTCTTGGGTCATACAAACTTCAAGTCCCTGGCGGTCAACGTCAGCCCGGTCCAGTTCCACCAGGCCGACTTTACCCAACGCATCGAAAAGATCCTGGCGGAAACCGGCGCGGACCCACATTACCTGACCCTGGAGATCACCGAAGGTACCCTGGTGGAGAATCTCGAAGCAGCGAAGCGGAAGATCGAACAGCTCAGGCAACTGGGGGTACGGTTCTCCATCGATGATTTCGGCACCGGCTATGCCTCGATCGCCTACCTGAGGCGTCTGCCACTGGATGAGCTGAAGATCGACCGCAGTTTCGTGCGCGACATCCTCACCGATCCCAAGGACGCTAATCTGGTGGAGACCATCATCACCATGGCCGAGCATATGGGGCTGAATATGGTGGCTGAGGGGGTCGAGAACCAGGCCCAGTTCGAATTCCTGCTTAATAAAGGCTGCCGGACCTTCCAGGGGTACCACTTCAACCAGCCGACGTCAGCGGATGCGTTCGAGGCCTACCTGAAAAACCCTGCCCCCCCCATTGGTTGCAAACGGTGAGTAACATTCAAAGCAAACAGCGTGACGTATTCAGCGTATCCCGCCTGGTGCGGGAGTGCCGGGCCGTGCTGGAAGGCAGCTTCCCCCTGCTCTGGGTGGAGGGGGAGATCTCCAACCTGGCACGCCCGGCCTCCGGGCATATCTATTTCACCCTCAAGGATGAGGCGGCCCAGGTTCGTTGCGCCATGTTTCGCATGAAGCGACAGCTACTGCGCTTCCAACCGGCAAATGGCCAGCAGGTGCTGATCCGCGCACGGGTCAGTCTCTACGAGGCGCGGGGCGAGTTCCAACTCATCGCGGAGCAGATGGAACCGGCGGGCGAAGGGGCACTGCGCCTCGCCTTCGAACAGCTCAAGACCAAGCTCTCCGCGGAGGGGCTGTTTGATACCGGCAGGAAGCAGACCCTGCCCAGTCTGCCACAACAGATCGGGCTCATTACCTCCCCCACTGGCGCGGCGCTGCGCGATCTGCTGAGCGTGTTGCGCCGGCGCTTTCCCGCCATCCCCCTGGCCATCTATCCAGTACCGGTACAAGGCACTGAAGCACCTGCCAGCATCATCAGCATGATCCAGCTCGCCAACCGGCGCAAGGAGTGCGACCTGCTGATCCTCAGCCGGGGTGGTGGTTCCCTGGAGGATCTGCAGGCCTTCAATGACGAAGGGGTGGCCCGGGCCATCTTCGCCTCAAAAATCCCCATTGTCACCGGCATCGGTCATGAGATCGATTTCACGATTGCCGATTTCGTCGCCGACCTGCGCGCACCCACGCCCTCGGCCGCCGCGGAACACGCCACCCCGGATCAGCATGAGTGGCGTAAACGGTTCGCTGACCTGCTGCTGCAAATGACAACGAGAATTGTGCAAAAGATCCGCACCGGGCAGAAGCAGATCGTCACGCTGGAGGGGCGGCTGCTGAGACAACATCCCCGCCAACGCCTGCTGCAGCGCAGCCAGCGCCTGGACGAGTTGTCGCAGCGACTGTTGCAAGCGGAAAGCTACCGCTTTATCCTGCAGGGTAATCGGTTACGGAAGTTGCAGACCCGACTCAACAGTCAGTCACCCATGCTTGAGCTGGAACGCCTGAAGTTCCGGTCGCACAACCTGAGAGAACGCCTGCACCGTTGTCTGAGCGAACAATTGGAACAACGGCGTATCCGGCTTGCCCAACTGGCCAGGGATCTGCACACCCTCAGCCCATTGAATACCCTGAACCGGGGCTACGCCATCGTCTCCCGCTCGGCTGATGGTCAGATTCTTCACTCGGCCGAGGAGACCCAGCCTGGCGACCGCACACGGGTGCGTCTGGCCAGGGGAGAGCTTGTCTGTGAGGTGCTTGAATCCAATTTGAACTGATTAAGACAAGGGAGCTACTATGAGAAGGCTCCTGTAACTAATAAAAACTTAAGCCATTGAATTAACTTGATAAGAGTTTAATTCACCAGCATGGAGGACAATACCGGCGTTTTCAACGCTGGAATAAGAGGTTCGGGTCATGAAACAACTCTTGATAATAAATAATAAGGGAGGCTGTGGAAAAACCACTATCGCGACCAATCTCGCGGGTTTTTATGCTGCCTCTGGAACGCCCACCGCGCTGCTCGATTATGATCCGCAGGGCTCCAGCAATCGATGGCTGGAGCTGCGTCCTGATTCCGTTGCATCGATCCATGGGGTATTTGCGGGTAAGCCAGTACAAGGTGGGATGACTCGCACCTTCGCCCAAAGGGTTCCCGCGGAGACAAAACGGGTAATCCTGGATACCCCCGCCTCGATGAAACGCCTTGAAATGATGACTATTTTGAGAAAGGCGTCCGCGGTTGTGGTTCCGGTACTGCCCTCGGCAATCGACCAGCATGTTACCTTGGATTTTCTGGATGAACTGATGACACTTTGCCGACAATCGGCATTCAATATACCCATCGGCATCGCGGCAAATCGTGTGCGCAGCAATACACGCGCCTATCGACAACTCATCGAGAACCTGAAGGGCATCGCTATCCCGCTGGTCGCCTCATTCAGAGACTCGCAGAATTACGTACGCGCATCGGAGGAAGGATGCTCAATCGCTGAACTGAATACTCGCTCGATAACAGCAGATCGACAGCAGTGGTGGTCGCTCATCAACTGGTTGGAGACAGGTCAGCTAGATACAGCACCCTCAGCTACCCGGGCGAATATGAAACAACAGGAACTCACCCTGGTTGAGGACTCTTTAGCGGCTGATTGTGTGCCTCAACCTTTATAGATCCACTATCCCCCACCCTTCTCCTGCTGCGCCAGTTCCATGCGAATCGCCAGCCACTCCGCCAGCCGCTGCTGCACCATGCCGTTGATACTGTGATCGGGATAGATACCCTTGGCATCCGCCACCCCGGCTGGCAGGCCACTCAGCAGTTCCATGGCCTGCTCCACATGTTTGACGGCATAGATCTGGAACTGTCCCGCGGCGGCCGCATCGATAACCGCCTGATTGAGCATCAGGTCCCGGCGGTTGGCGGCGGGTATGATCACCCCTTGACTGCCGTCCAGCCCCCTGGCCTGACAGATATCGAAGAAGCCCTCGATCTTTTCGCACACGCCGCCGATCGGTTGCATCTCACCATGCTGATTGACCGAGCCGGTGATGGCCAGATTCTGTCTGATCGGGATATCACCCAGGGCGGATAACAGCGCACAAAGCTCACCGGCGGAGGCACTGTCACCCTCCACCTCACCGTAGGTCTGCTCGAAGACCAGGGTGGCGGCCAGGGAGAGGGGCTGGTAGCGTGAATAGCGGCGGTTGATATAGGCGGAGAGGATATAGACCCCCTTGCTGTGGAGCGTCCCCCCTTGCTCCACCTCCCGCTCGATATCGATCATCTCGCCGCTGCCCAGACGGGCGGTGGCGCTGATCCGGCTCGGCACCCCGAAGGCATAATCCCCCACCTGGATGACCGAGAGTCCGTTCACCCGCCCAAGCTGGCTGCCGCTGGTATCGATCATCAGGGTGCCATTGATGATCTGCTCCTGCAGCTGCTCTCTTAGCTGACTGACCCGGTGGGTCTGGTGATCCAGGGCCTGTTGCACATGGCGTTTCTCAATCCGCTTGCTGTTCTGCGCAACCGCCCAGTAGTCCGCCTCCTTCAGCAGATCGGTCAGGCTGCCCATGTGCAGCGAGAGCTTCTCCCCATCCCGGGCATGGCGGGCGCTCTGCTCGATGATGCGTGCCACACCGTCACGACTGACCGGATGGAGCTTCTCCCGCTGCTGCAGGGTGGCGATCAGGTGCGCAAAGCGGCCCTCGTTGCCCTCCTGGCGGCTGAGGGTCTCGGCCAGGTCCACCACCACCTTGAAGAGCTGGCCAAAATCGGAGTCATAGGCCTTGAGCAGGTGGTAGATGCGGCGGTCACCGATCAGCACCAGCTTCAGATCGATGGGGATAGGCTCAGGTTCCAGGGTAATGGTGCTGACCAGACTCAGCTGGCGCTCCAATGACTCGATACGGATCTCGCGGGACTTGAGGGCCCGTTTCAGCGCCTCCCAGGAGAAAGGATTGGTGAGCACCTTCTCGGCATCGAGCACCAGATAACCGTCATTGGCCCGATGCAAAGCGCCCCCCTTGATCAGGGTGAAATCGGTCGCCAAAGTGCCCATGCGGGCCAGATGCTCCACCCGCCCCAGCAGGTTCTGATAGGTGGGATTGGGTTCGTAGACGATCGGTACCGCTTGACCATCCCGGTTGTCCACCAGCAGATTAACCCGGTAGCGGGTGAAGCGTGGATCGTTGACATCGATGGGATTGCCCGATTCGTCTTCATTGGTGCGAAATAGATCCAGATTCTGCATCACATCCTCTCGCAACTCATCGAGATAGCTGATCAGGTCTGGATAGTCGGCATATTTCTGGAACAGATCCTCCAGCAGTTGGTTGAGGGTAGTGCCGGCAAACTCCCGCTCCAGGGCCTTGAAACGCTGCCGCATGTCTCGCTTCCAGAGCGGAATCTGGCTCAGGGTACGGCGCAGATCGTCATGAAACTTCTCCACCACCTCCTCGATGGCCTTCTGCTCCTCCTCTGGCAGTTTTTCGAACTCCTCCGGGGAGATGACCTTGCCCTCTTTCAGCGGCACCAGGCTGTAGCCGGTGGGCGTATGCAACAGCGCTATCCCCTGCTCCCGGGTCTTGCGGTCGAACATCGCCGCCATCTTCTCTTCACGCTGCTTGACGCTGTCGCTGATCTCTTCGGCCTGCTTGCGGAACTCCTCACTCTGCAGGGCGACCGGGATGGCATCAAGCAGAGCCTCCACCAGCTGGGCCATATCCTTGCGAAAAACCCGTCCCATGCCGGGCGGCAGGCAGATCGCCAGGGGTTGATGGGGGGTATCGAAATTGGCCAGATAACACCAGTCGGAAGAGCTTTTCCGTGCTGTACGGGTGAGCCGGATCAGGGTATCGGTGACCATCCAGTGACGACCCACTCCGGTGCTGCCCATCACATAGAGGTTGTAGCCCTCGTGTTTGATGCCCACCCCGAATGAGATGGAGCCGAGCGCCCGCTCCTGACCGATGTTTTCATCCAGTGTCGCGAGCTGCTCGGTGGTAGCGAACTCCAACCCCTCCAGATCACAGGCGTGATAGAGCTGATCTGGCGCTAAGGGTTTGCA
>JBDLIF010000098.1:0-8136 GCA_039714955.1 Pseudomonadota bacterium
TGCTCCTCGATCCACTCTCTAAGCCAGTGACTGGCTCTTGAGCCATGAAAGCGACCCAGTTCTTCGCCATGCTGGAATAGAATTACGGTGGGAAAACCACGCAGTCGATAGTGTCCCGCCAGGCGCATATTGTCATCCACCTCAACCTTGGCCAGCAGCACCCTCCCATCCAACTCATTGATCACTCGTTCCAGCGCGGGAGCCAGGGAGAGGCAGGGTGAACACCACTCCGCCCAAAAATCCACCATGATCGGCCGCTCATGGGATGCCTTGAGTACCTTCTCGTCATAGGTTGATTCTTCAACATCGAATAGATAGGGGGACTTTTCGTGTTTTTGCATAACTGCTGCCTATAGGATTACTCCACTACAACCCATGTGATTGTATCTAAAAACTGGGTTTAACCTTGCATGATAGGTTATCTTATGGCGTTTACCCAGCCAACCAGGGATCATCTCATGCCGAGTCATAGCCGATCGCCCTTTCCTGCCACCCGCATGCGGCGCATGCGTCGAGACGAGTTTTCCCGCCGCCTGATGCGCGAAACGGCGCTCACGCCAGCCGATTTCATCTATCCGGTCTTTGTCTTGGAAGGTACAGGAGAGAGAGAAGCGGTGGAATCCATGCCGGGTGTGGAGCGGATGAGTATCGACCTGCTGCAGGAAGAGGCGAAACAGATTCATGCTCTAGGCATCCCCGCAATGGCCCTGTTCCCGGTCACGCCGATCTCCGCCAAATCCGAGGATGCCCGCGAGGCCTTCAACCCGGACGGCCTGGCCCAGCGGGCTGTGCGAGCGCTGAAAGAGGCCGTACCCGAGCTGGGCATCATGACCGACGTGGCCCTCGACCCCTTCACCACGCATGGACAGGATGGCCTGATCGACGAGACCGGCTACGTACTGAATGATGAGACCAAGGCGGTGCTGGTCAAACAGGCCCTCTCCCATGCCGAGGCTGGTGCTGATATCGTCGCACCCTCCGACATGATGGATGGGCGTATCGGCGCTATCCGTGAGGAGTTGGAGAACAACGGCCATATCCACACCCGCATTCTCGCCTATTCGGCCAAATACGCCTCCAGCTTCTACGGTCCCTTCCGGGATGCGGTGGGCTCAGCGGCCAACCTGGGGGGTGGCAACAAATACAGCTATCAGATGGACCCGGCCAATAGTGATGAGGCCCTGCATGAGGTCGGCCTGGACCTGCGGGAGGGCGCCGACATGGTGATGGTGAAGCCTGGCATGCCCTACCTGGATATAGTTCGCCGGGTGAAGGATGCGTTTCAGGTACCCACCTTCGTCTATCAGGTCAGCGGCGAATATGCCATGCTCATGGCCGCCGCCCGGAATGGCTGGCTGGAAGAGCGGACAGTGGTGCTGGAGTCCCTGATCTGCATCAAGCGGGCCGGCGCGGACGGTGTACTCAGCTACTTTGCCAAACAGGCGGCAACCTGGCTGAATGAGTAGTTTTACTCATATGGATAGATACGCCGTCATTGGTAATCCCATCGAACACAGTAAATCCCCGCAGATTCATGCCGCCTTCGCCAGCCAGACCGGTGAGGCAATCGAATATACCCGTCTGCTGGGCAATCCGGACGACTTCGCGGGGGATGTCCAGCGCTTTCTGGCTACTGGTGGCATGGGTCTGAATGTCACCGTCCCTTTCAAGGAGCAGGCCTGGCGGTTGGCCGATGAACTCAGCGAGCGCGCTCATACGGCTGGCGCGGTCAACACCCTGATCCGACTGGACGGCAACAGACTGCGGGGCGACAACACGGACGGTGTCGGCCTGGTGAGGGACCTGACGATCAACCACGGCTTCCGCCTCAAGGATAAAAAGGTGTTGATATTGGGGGCGGGCGGTGCCGTGCGGGGGGTGGTTCGGCCTCTGCTGGAGGAGCATCCCAAACGACTGATCATCGCCAACCGTACTGCGTCCAAGGCCTACTCCCTGGCAGCCGGGCTGACCAGCCTTGGCCAGGTAGCCGGCTGCGGCCTGAAGGATCTGGAGGGGATGCAGTTCGAGCTGATCATCAACGGCACCGCGGCCGGGCTGGGCGGGAAGATGCCCGAAGTCCCGGATACCATTCTGGCCAAAGGGGGCTGGTGTTACGACATGATGTACAGCAACCAGGCCACCGCCTTCCAGCAATGGGGCCGTGGTCACCAGGCAGCGCGTTCATTGGACGGACTGGGCATGCTGGTGGAACAGGCGGCTGAGTCATTCCGCCTCTGGCGTGGCATCCTGCCTGAAACCGCGCCGGTCATTCAGCTGCTGCGGGGCTGATCTCAACCCATTGTTCCCTTTCATGCTCCACCATTGCCAGCAAAATGCCTTTGCGCCAGGCGGACATAGTGGTCCGCCGAATATTCCAGATAGGCCAGCTCCTTTCCCGTGAGGAGGCGCACCCGCCGGGCAGGTCTACCCAGCCAGAGATAGCCAGCCTCCAACCGCTTACCCGAGGTCACCAGGGATCCGGCGCCGAGCAGGGTCCGCGGCCCCAGCACCGCACCATCAAGAATTGTGCACCCCATGCCGATAAAGCAGCCATCGGCGATATCACAGCCATGCAGGATCGCCTTATGCCCCACGGTTACCCGGTCACCCAGCGTCAGCGGGCTGCCGCCGGGTCGATATCGACTGTCGTGGGAGACATGCAGAACACAGCCATCCTGGATGTTGGTTGCAATGCCAATGCGGATTCGGTGTACATCACCACGGACAACCGTCATTGGCCAGACCGACGAATGGGATCCGATCCGCACATCGCCGATCACGACGGCACTATCATCGACCCAGGCATCATGCGCGATGCTGGGGGTATGTGATTCAAAAGCGCGAATATTAGTCACTTACAGGAGCTGAGAGATGGAGATTGCTTTGTTTGTCATCATCGGCATAGCGGTGGTTATTCTGATCTATGCCATCATGATCTACAACAATCTGGTCGGCCTCAAACATGCCGTAACCAAGGCCTGGTCCAATATCGATGTACTGCTGAAACAGCGTCACGATGAGTTACCAAAACTGGTCGAGACATGCAAACAGTACATGACGTATGAGCAGGAGACCCTTGCGAGGGTCATGCAGGCCCGCTCCGCGGTCTCCAGCGCCATGCAGAAGGGTGATGTGGGTGCCGTCGGACAGGCCGAAAACGAGCTGCGGCTCGGGCTGGGCAATCTCTTTGCGGTGGCGGAAAACTACCCGGAGCTGAAGGCCAATGACTCCTTCCTGCATCTGCAGTCCCGTATCACCGGGCTGGAGAACAGTATCGCGGACCGGCGTGAGTTCTACAACGAAAGTGTGAATAACAACAATGTGCGCATCGAGCAGTTTCCGGATGTCATTCTCGCCAATCGGTTCAACTTCATGCCGGCTGAACTACTGGAGTTTGACGATGCCGAGATCAGTGACGTCACTCTGGGAGCGCTTTTCAGCTGAGTCGCTGGTACTCCTTCAAGGTAATAAATTAGGATGCCGGATATTCAAGCCCTGCCCGAAGGTGAGTTCTGGTTCTGGCTAATCGCCTGCACCCTGTTTGCCCTGACGACACTCTATCTGGTATTTCGCAATCTAACCCGGGCCCGCATCATCGAGGACACCCCCACCTCCCGCATCCGTTCCGCCCATCAGGGCTATGTGGAGCTCAATGGCGAGGCCGCCGCCATGCAAGGCGAGCCTATCCTCAGCCCGCTCACCAAGACCCCTTGCTGCTGGTTTCGCTATCGTATCGAACGTCGGCATGACAAGGGATGGCGGACGGTCAAATCCGCTAAGAGCGATGGTCTGTTTCTGCTCAAGGATGCAACCGGCGAGTGCGTCATTGACCCGGATGGCGCTGAGGTGACCCCCAACGAAAAGAGTGTCTGGTATGGCGGCAGCTCCTTCCCGACCAGCGGCCCCGGCTTGGGTTCCTTAAACCAGCCAAGGATGCATGGCATCCTTGGCCTTGGCGTCAATTTCTCCAGCTTCGGTGGCCGCTACCGCTACACCGAGGAGACCATCTACCCGGGCGATCTGCTCTATGCCATCGGCCTGTTCAAATCCTTTGGTGAGACCGACCGGTTGGCAATGCAGGAGGAGCTGATCAAGGCGCGATTGAGCCAGTGGAAGGCGGACCATGGTGCCCTGCTATCCCGCTTCGATCGGGACGGTGACGGTAAGATCGACCTCAGCGAATGGGAGGTGGCTCGCCGTAGCGCCAAACGCGAGGTCACCAAGGAACAGCTGCAGGAAGAGCAGCAACCCATCCACACCCTCAGCCAGACCCGTTCGAGTCGCCGGCCTTTCATTATCTCCTCTCGTGCCGAGTTCAACCTGGTGAAACGCTTTCGCTACTTCGCCTTCGGCTCCCTGGCCGGCTTCTTCCTCAGCGGTGTCCTGACGGTATGGATGTTCGCCAGCCGTTTCACCCTGTAATCGATAGCTGTCCCTACCGCCAACCCGGGGTTTCCTGATTCAACCCATGGAAACTCCCGGTTTCCCCTTGCTCTGTGCAATGAGAAGATAGGCGCAATTTCCCGTTTCGAGAATCCGCCATGGCAACGATCGCAAAAACCACTCTCACTATTCTGCTGCTGGTTACCTTTCCCCTCCTGGCGAAGGATCAACCATTCATCGATGAGCCTGAACCCATCTATAAAGGGGTGGAGGAAAAGGCCTGGCAGGAGGGGGACGTCGCCCTGCCCGGCGATTTTAAGGAAGAGAACCTGCAGGAGTTCCAGCTGGACAGCCATGCAAACAACCCTTTTCGCTATTTCATTGACCGCAGCACCCTGCAGACGGCTACAGATGGCGTCACCCGCTTTCTCATTGTGATCCGCTCAACAACTGGTGCCCTGAACAGCTCTTACGAAGGCATTAAGTGCGGGGAGAGAGAGTACAAGATCTACGCCTATGGCAGCAAAGAGGGCCTGCAGCCGCTGCACAACCCTGCCTGGATGCGCATCCCGAAGACCGGCCGGGGCAACTATCAGAATGCCCTCTATTCTGACCTGATCTGCAATTTGAACACGGGAAGCCCCAATCCACCGGAGGCCGTTTTCCGGGCCATGCGCATCGGTAAAACCGTGGATAATTCTCCCTTCACCCAAGACTAACCGACTACGCACAAGGAACCGCTAGGATGATAAACCCCCTGCTGGAGATGAACGGGCTGCCCCCGTTTTCCAAGATCACCCCCGACCAGGTGGAACCCGCCATCGATTGCCTGCTGAAACAGAATCGCCAGGAGATCCAACGGCTGCTCGACTCACAGCAGGAATACAGCTGGGAAAACCTGGTTGAACCCCTGGAGATAATGGAAGACCGATTGAGCCGCGCCTGGTCCCCGGTGAGCCACATGAATTCGGTGGTCAACAACGACGAACTCAGGACCGCCTATAACGCCTGTCTGCCCAAACTCAGCGACTACGCCACCGAGCTGGGACAGAATACTGGGCTCTGCAATGCCTACAAGCAGGTTGCGGCAGATCCGGAGCGGCTCGACCCCGCGCAGCAGAAACTGCTTGAAAATACCCTGCGGGACTTCCACCTCTCCGGTGTCGATCTGCCGGAAGAGCAGCAACGGCGTTTCAAGGAGATCCGCCAGGCGCTCTCCAGACTCACCACCAAGTACGAGGAGAACCTGCTCGACGCCACCAATGCCTGGAGCAAACTGATCACCGACGCGTCAGCGCTGGCAGGGCTGCCGGAATCGGCGCTGGCGCTGGCGCAACAGACCGCCCGCCAACGGGAGCAGAAGGGCTGGCTGCTGACCCTGGATCTCCCCTCCTACCTGCCGGTAATGACCTACGCCGACAATCGGGAACTGCGCCGGGAGATCTATGAGGCCTATGCCACCCGCGCCTCGGACCAGGGTCCCCACGCCGGAAAGTGGGACAACAGCGAGATCATGGAGCAGACCCTCGCACTGCGTCATGAACAGGCCCAGTTGCTGGGTTTTGCAAACTATGCAGAGCAATCTCTGGCAAAAAAGATGGCCCGCTCCTGCGATCAAGTGATGGCCTTCCTCAGCGACCTGGCGGAACGCTCCCAGACCCAGGCCCAACAGGAGCTGGACGATCTCAAGACCTTCGCCAACGAGCAGCATGACAGGCAGGCCCTGGAGGCTTGGGACATCGGCTACTACGCGGAAAAGCTGCGTCAGCACCGCCACAATATCACCCAGGAGGAGCTCAAGCCCTATTTCCCGGAGACCCGGGTGGTGCCCGGCATGTTTGCCGTGGTGGAACGGCTCTATGACATCCGCATCAACGAGATTGCCGAGTTCGACCGCTGGCATCCGGATGTGCGTTTTTTCGAGATCCGTGATGCGCGGGGCCGGGAGCGGGGTCAGTTCTATCTCGACCTCTACGCCCGCCAGAAGAAGCGGGGCGGCGCCTGGATGGACGAATGCACCAGCCGCTTCTTCACCACTAAACTCGATCAGCTCCCGGTAGCCTATCTCACCTGCAACTTCTCCCCGCCGGTGGGAGACAAACCAGCCTTGTTCACCCATGACGAGGTGGAGACCCTGTTCCACGAGTTTGGTCACGGCCTGCATCACCTGCTCACCCGCATCAACTACCCGGCAGTGGCGGGCATCAATGGTGTTGCCTGGGATGCGGTTGAACTGCCCAGCCAGTTCATGGAGAACTGGTGTTGGGAGAAGGCGGCACTGGACCTGGTCTCCGGCCATTTCGAGACGGGTGAGCCGATTCCGGACGAACTCTACCAACGCATGAAGGGAGCGAAAAACTTCCAATCCGCCATGCAGATGTTGCGCCAGCTGGAATTCTCCCTGTTCGACTTCCGTATCCACCAGGAGTACGACCCAGCCCAGGGCGGACGCATCTACGCGATCCTGCAGCAGGTCCGGCAGCAGGTCGCGGTGGTTCGCCCACCGGAATGGAACCGCTTCGCCCACGGCTTCTCCCACATCTTCGCCGGGGGTTATGCGGCGGGTTACTACAGTTATAAATGGGCCGAGGTCCTCTCGGCGGACGCCTTCTCCCTGTTCGAGGAGCAGGGTGTCTTTGATGTAAAGGCGGGACAGGCCTTCCTGCACAATATTCTGGAACAGGGAGGCTCGAAAGACGCCATGGAACTGTTTGTCGCCTTCCGGGGTCGCGAACCCCAAATCGACCCACTGCTGCGGCACAGTGGGATCGATAGCTAGATTACTAATGCGAACGTTGGATAGCCGACATGCTTCTCCGAGGGACGCCGTAAATTCTTCCCTGAAGGCTTGACGGCAGCATCCCTGCTACCGACACCCACGGAGAAGCATGTCCGGCTATCCTATGAACTGTCTAGTGTGGTGCCTTCAGACCTCTCAGTCGGATTGGAGATTGCTCAGATGCCCAGGGCATCCAGGGTCCAGCTCACCCCCCCAAGCTCCATCTCCGGGTGTTGTCGACGTATGGCCCTCTCCACCGCGGCAAGCCGCCAGTGGGGGACGTCCACCAACAGCAGGATCTCACCATGCCGCAGGGCGGTTTGACACTCCGTCTGGTGTGCGTGGGGGACATGCCGGACAAAGTGACGGCCGAGCAGATAGTTCACTCCCATCAGCAACAGCAGGCCCGCCGCCCAGCCCCAGCTGGCGGACCAGGCCGCAAACAGAAACAGGGCCAGGGCAGAGAAGAAGATCAGCAGATTCAGATCCCAAAACCAGTGATCCAGCCGCGCCACGAAATCGCTGCGCTGTCTCACGGTCGCCTTGGGCAGGCCAGTAATATCGACACCCTGCTTGGCAATGGTATGGATATGGTGCTGGTCAATGCCAATCCTGGTCAGGTCAGCCACCGCCCGATCCGCATATTGGCGGCCAGGAAACAGTAGATAGATGCGCCGTAGGATCATGACTCGACTCCCGGCTCAGCCTTCCGCCACATAGTCATCGGTGTCGCTGCCTTCGAGCACCTTGCGGTCCTCCAGTTCCATATCGAGATAGATCCGTCTGTTGGCCTCGCTTTCGAAATAGATTTCCAGCCCATTTACACCGTCCCCCTCATAGAGATAGGGGTGGTGATCTGGATCAGGTACCTCATGCAGGGTGACCGGGTCAGTGGTTGTACGAATATTCATAGGTTCCATCTCCTTATTGGTGTATACAGGAGGTATAGAAATACTTAGTAAATTAATCAAGAA
>JBDLIF010000099.1:0-8120 GCA_039714955.1 Pseudomonadota bacterium
GGGGGCGATCAACGATCGGCGCCACCTCTCGTACATCGATCATCCGCTGCCTGATTTGCTGGCACAACGTATTTTTCAAGTGGCCTGTGGTTATGAGGATGGCAACGATGCCAATACCCTGCGTCAAAACCCTATGTTCAAGCTCGCCATACATCGCCGCCACCACACCTAGCAGACTCATCGCGCCGATAATCGACACCGTCGTGCCTCGACAATGGAGCTTGGAGGCGTTAACACGCTGGCCTGATTGGGCTCGACCGTAGGCCGAATCCATATTGAAGTTTGCTCCAGATTCATCAATGAAAATCAGGTCTTCTGGTTCACACTGCTCCATTGCGTCCAGAAAATCTAGACGCTTTTTTTACCTCCTCGCGATCTTGCTCGCTCGCACAATAGCTCTTTTTCTTGCGCCGCAATTCTAAAGCCTGACAGGCCTGGCACATCGTCGGTTCACTGGCCACTTTGCCAAACTCCTGCTCTACCAAGGCGCATAGCGCCTTGAGCTCGATATCCGGAGTCGCTTCTACCCCAGCCCTTGATGTGTTGCAACTCCCCTTCTCCGAGCATTGGGGGCCTGCCAGGGTGAGGTTTCGGCGTTAAATCACCACTTCTTTCATATTGCCTCATATAACGCCCGAGGCTGCTGAGACCCATTCCAAATATACTCGCGATTTCCTTTTGCGTTCCCTTTCCCTTGAGATAGGCCTGCACCGCCTTGTCTCGTAATTCTAATGGGTAAGAAAATGGCATTGCTTTATCTCGTTAGATCAGCTCTATTCAACCGTTATTATCGTTCATTTAATGTGAAAATAGCTATAAAATTACTGGATTGGGCAGCATTGACGGCAGTGATAACAAGCTGATGCTGATGCTGATGCTGATGCCGAGCATGGTGTCGAACGCTGATCTAAACCTGTGTGGTGATCCACGTGTCGGTGTTTTACTCGGTGCGCAGTACACGTTTTAATTATTTTTTGTTGCCAAAAATAAGTGGAGATACCGTTGGTCTGAAAAAAGACCATTGGCCATCTTTAGTTGTGAAGTAAAGTGGATTTTGTAGGGCCTTGTACTACAGTTAACTTTTTAACTATTTGAGGTTCTATTTATGGATACCCTGATTCGACAACTGGCTCTTCCGTTAACGCTTCTTCTGACACTTGCTGCTTCCGGCTGTGACAGTGGTGGCGGTGCATCGCCACCACCAACGGGAGCCCTTAACATTACTATGGTTGATGGCACAAGTGATCCTCTCACTGGTATCGCTGATGCAAATGTTCTGTTGTTAGATGGAGCAGGCGATCCTGTTAATAACTTCAGCAGTGATGCTAATGGCGCCGTCCCACTGCAGACCCTGAATACGGGAAGTTATCAGTTGAGAGTTAGTGCCCAGGACTTCAGTCCTTCACCGGCCCCCACGATTCCGCCTCTGCCGGTATCGATTGCTGCAAATCAAACCACCGATATTGTTATCAGACTCTATCCGCTGGCTGCCGACTCTCGCGGTGAAATCGCCGGGAATGTTAGCAATACATCTGGCGGCAGTGTTGCAGGTGCGCTGATTGTCGCTACGTTTGCTGGCAACTCCGTTACCACCATTTCGGCTACTGGTGGCAGTTATATTCTGCACAATGTGCCGGTTGGTGATTCTAGTTTGACCGCTTTCACAAGCGGTTTAAATTTCCCAACCCTTACACCGGTGGCTGTTGCTGATGGTGTGACCACTACCGACCAGAATATCGTTGCTGACAATGTTGCGACCGGCAATATCAACGGTAGTGTCAACTTCGTTGCTGGTGCTGCCGCAGTTGCCGTCGATGTTACCTTGCTGCACCCGGTTACTCGCGAAGTGATACCGGGAATGCGTGTTCACATCGACGCTAATAATAATTATGCAATGACCGACATGCCTGATGGTCACTTCGAAATCATCGCCTCTCTCGAAAATGATGGTGATGTGATCGATCCTGACCAGGCGGTTACACAGGGTGTTCCAGTTGTTGATGTTACTGCTGGTGTTGTTGTGCCATCGACCAAAGATTTCAAGGTCACTGGCGCCGTTGAGTTAGATACACCTGCTACACCCGTTGATAACATCATACCTGAATTAAGTGCTATGCCCAGTTTTACCTGGCACTCGGCTTCCAGCTATTCTAGTTTGACCGAATACGTGATCGAGGTGGTCGATGAGTCAGGCAATACAATCTGCGGTGGTTTCGACCCTATTACAGGTCTTCCCACTGTGCTTGAGCCTAAGGGCGACCCTGTCACTATTGATTATAACTTTGATGGTACTGCTTTAGTCTCTCCGCTGGAGGAGGGGCGGTATTATCAGTTACGTATCTATGCCAGCAAAGACGTTGCTGTAGACGCAACGTATCCACTCGGTTTTAAACTGCTGTCTTTAACCGAGAACCTTGACGGTGTTTTCAAGGTTGAAGTACCCGCTGCACCATAATCTTCCTGGTAAAAAATAATAAACGGGGTCATTGACCCCGTTTATTATTTAAGCGTTAAACTGGCATTTTACTTTAGCAGAATCTAAATGTTTGTTAACTTGTAAATGTCAGGTTATATTTTTCATGTTCTGGCATCGCGCTTCACGAAAGCGCCCCTGTGGTGCGCGGCGCATGACAGAGACGGCCGCCCACCTAGTGGATCAGGTCATCCCCCGGGTGCCAGTGCGCCAGTGGGTGTTGTCGTTTCCCATCCCGTTGCGATTTCTGCTCGCCGCTCATCCGCACCTGCTCTCGCCGATTCTGCAGGTTACCCACCGCGCCATTTCCATCCGGGTCAGTTCCCGACTGGTAATCCCCTATGGCCGTTGCCTGCTCGAAACCCTAAAATTCTTTACAAGCACTGACACAGGGCACGCTTCTTGGGTGGAAAACACCTGATTCCAGACCGATGCCCCGCTTGTTTGATAGCTCTGTGGCCCTTTGGTACTTTGCCGTTCTATAAAAAGGGCGTTTATCCTACTTATTCTCTATTCTCTATTCTCTATTCTCTAGTTGATAATGGGTGGAGTGGCGCCGGTACTACCTGATACGATGACCAGAGTCAGGACAGTAACGAGCTGCGTGTAAAAGCGTTGAAGCTTATACACCATTTGCTGAGGTAAATGCTTTATTGCGAAATATTCTCTTTTTAGCACTTTCGTAAATATCCGATGGAATGGCGGCTTCATTCTTAAGGCGTCGTAGTTCCTTTAACTCCAGGGGCAATTGCTGGATCGGGTTCAGGTTGGCCTGTTGTTGGGCCATTAGGATATGTTGTGACAGGGTATCGATGAATTCTGAAAAGGATGCTCGATCAGGGTTTTTATTTATGAATTCTAAAACAGGTGCGCCCCCAAACTTGCTGTAAAACAAAATCCGGTCATGGGATTTTAACAGTGCAATTAAAAATGCGATAAAACAGAAAGTAATGCCTAGGGCAGTGAGAATAGTGATGATGTTCTGGTTGAGCTGGATAGAACTAAACCAGCCCACATAAATTAATAGAAAACTCAGTATGGCAGTGATGCCAGTAGTGATAAGCCAATTAGCAGCCAGAGAGTACTCGTGTTTCGGTTCGGGATCTAGAAGGGTCAAATTGATCCTGAACTTGTGCTTCCTGCCATGTTTCTTTTTAACTGACTGGTAGCACTGAATATCATTGAAGATAGTGAATTCCCGCACGATACCCTTGAGTTTGCTTTCCTGACGAAGTTCCAGGTTAACTTTATTGATAGCAACCTGATCCTCATCAGTAAACAGGGTGCTGTCATCGCTTGCGCTTAGATCGATTTCTTCCATAGTGGTGTAATTAGATATTGGATAGTCGAGGTTATGTGTTGGTTCAGCAGGAATCGGAATTTTGCCCTGCCATTTATAGTGGGTATCAGAACCGCCTGATGGGCAGGTAGTTCTGACACCGGCCACCCCTCCTGGTGAGGAGGATACCCGTGGCCCAGGTCTATCAATGAGCTTCCTTCGTACCTCAGGACTCCTCCTTGACAGTCCTATTCACCGTTTACACCATGTTTACACCATTTTTAACTGACTATCGAGCTATGATTGAATCTGGTGTTTAAGCAGTTGAAAAAAGGCGGCGTATCGGGTTGATTTGTTGTTATCAGTCACCAAACCACCCGAGGAGATACGCCACCATGTCGGGTAGACAATAGGGGACAGACCACGTTTTTCTGGCACTTCCGGGTAGAGACAGCCATTGCTGACCATCCCCCCACAGATCCGGACGTGACCCATTCGGTCATCCGGTTCTTCGGTAACCAGAGCTATACAACACTCTGGCGCATAACTTTGCTACCCACAAGCGTCTCAGACATTGTGTACAATCCTGGGAGTCGGGAGCGGAAATGCCTCCAGAAACACCTCCATCTTTTCCCAGGGTATCGCGCTCTTGTGACTTCTTCTGCTCAGCCAGACTCTCCAGCCTCGCTTCACAAAGTGGCGCACCGCTTCCATTGCACGCATGTTGCAGCGAATTCCAAAGTACTGAAAGTGACCCCGTAGCTTTGAGGAGAGTATCCTGTATTGCCACAGAGGGGAGAGAAGGCGCGCCAACCACACCCTCCCTTACTTAAGGGTGCGGAATGTGAGTTGTGAATCCCATATTCGGGATAATTATTTATCTGAACATCTATAGGAGCCTCTTCTATACCGCTCCAGTCGGTTATACCGAAAAGCCTTATTTCCTCCACGTCATTGTCTCCCATGCTTTGGCATGCACACAAAATCGATGAAAGCCTGCTGCGCCAGGGTAAGCAGTCGTCGGCTGGAGTAGACCAGATGGATGGGAATAACGGGTACGGACCAGTCAGGAAGCAGTTCTTCCAACTTACCCTGCTTCAGCAGCGGGCCCACCAGGAGTTCGGGCAGTAGCGCAAGACCATGATTGCTCTGGACGGCCTGAAGGGCCCGTCGCAGGTCGTTCACACGAAGCCGACCCCGGGGATGCAACCGACATTCCTTGCCTTTTTTGGTGAACGTCCAGGTCACGGGCCCAGGGTCCCTGGCAGTAATGATGGCATCCAGAGACTCCAGACCCTGGGGGTCCACGGGGCAATCCACGCTTGCCAAATATTCATGAGTCGCCACTAGTCGGAGTTGGCTATCGAAAAGGTGGCGGGCCACCAGTGAGGAGTCCGCCAATGGTCCAACACGAAACGCCAGGTCGATACCCGTAGCCGGAAGGTTGGCGAAATAATTGTCCAGTTCCAGATCGACGGCGACGCGTGGGTAGCGGCGCTGGAAGTCCAGCACCCAATCCATCACCAGCAACTCGCCAACGAGCTGCGGTGCGGTGATACGCAGCCGGCCTTCGACTTCCTGACGGGTTCGGGTGACGGCCCGGTTGGCCCGTTCAATCGCCTCGACGATGGGCGCTACGTCCTCCAGGTAGCGGCGGCCGGCGTCGGTCAGGCTGAGGCTGCGGGTGGTCCGGTTGAGCAGGCGCACCCCCAGGGAGTCTTCCAACTCGGCCAGCCTGCGGCTGACCTTGGTCGTCGTCAAGCCTAAGCGCTGCGCAGCAGCCGCGAAACTTCCAGCGCGGACGATGGCGACGAACAGGGCAAGGTTGGCGGCATTGAACATGGCATATTATCCCGAATATGGGATTCACAACTCCATTTTCTCACATTCTAAATTCTTTCGGGATTCCTATACTAGTAACCTGTTTCACCTTAATTTTGCAGCTTACAGCAAGGTAATCGAGGAGCACCGCCATGAAGATTGGAATACTGGGTACGGGGGACGTGGGCCGCACGCTGGCCGCCGGGCTGGCCACACGCGGACACGAGATCATGATCGGTAGCCGAAACCCGGCAGTCGCCAGGGTTCAAGAGTGGCTTGAGCAAACCGGCAACGGCGTCCGGGGAGGCACCTTCACCGAGGCGGCCGCTTTGAGTGAGATCCTAGTGCTGGCCGTGGGCTGGCCCCACGTCAAAGACGTGATCGAACTGGCCGGGCCGGTCAACTTCTCCGGCAAAATCCTGCTCGACACCAACAACCCCCTGCGCTTCGAGACCGAAGGCGCGCCGCCGGTACTGGATGCGGATTGCGACGAGTCCGCGGGGGAGCAGATCCAGGACTGGCTGCCGGAAGCTCGGGTGGTCAAGGCCTTCAACATCGTAGGGCATGTGCATATGGTCGATCCGGAATTTCCGGAAGGCAAACCCGACATGTTCATCTGCGGCAACGACGCCGAAGCCAAGGCCGTGACCACGGCCCTCATCGAGTCCCTGGGCTGGCCGCCGGCCATCGATTTGGGTGACATCCGCATGGCCCGCCACCTGGAATCCTTGGCCATGGTGTGGATCGTTCACCTGTTCCGTAACGGCTTTAACACCAACCATGCCTTCAAGCTATTGCGCAAATAACGGCGCTGGATACGCATCAGGGGAATATCCATATGAGCGAGAAGATCATTATCATCGGCGGCAGCTCCGGCATGGGTATGGCGGCCGCGCGGCGTTTTCGGGCCGAGGGTTACGAGGTGTTTATCTCCGCGCGCAGCCAGGCACGGATCGATGCCACCCTGGCGGAGATTGGTGGCGGCGCGGGCCATCGACTCGACTACACCGAGCACGACACCGTTGCGGCCTTCTTCGAGCAAGCGGGCGCTCATCAACATCTGGTGCTGGCCGCCGCCGGTCCGCCGGCCTGGGGACCGTTCGGCGAACTGTCTCCGGAGCGGCTCCAGGCGGCCTTTGACAGCAAGTTCTGGGGCTATTTCCGCTGTCTGCAAAGCGCCCTGCGCGGGCTGGATGCCCGTGGGTCCGTGACCATGGTCACCGGTGCCGCGGCCCGGGCGGCCATACCCGGCACCGCAGGTCTGGCCGCCGTAAATGGCGCCATCGAACGCTTGGGGCTGACTCTGGCCCGGGAACTGGCGCCGCGGCGCGTGAATGTGATCTCTCCCGGACTGGTGGATACCCCGGCGTACGCGACAATGCCGGGGGAGCAACGCGAAAAAATGTACCGGGACACGGCGTCGCACCTGCCGATCGGTCGTATCGGCCAGCCGGCCGATATCGCCGAGGCCCTGTTGTTCCTGGTTCGCGACGGCTATGTTACGGGTGCCGTGCTCGACGTGGATGGCGGCACGCATCTGGGATAGCGCTGTTATCGTCAAAGAGCGGGGTTTGACATGTTATTAAAAGGTTGTGACAACTTCCCTTGTGAAAATGAACAATCCCTCCGGTCCGTAAGGACGCGAAGGGATCATCCGTTCAACCCACCAGGGTGACTACTTGGTGGTTGTTGATGTGGCTGGTGCCTGAGGGGCTACTGGTGGCGCTGCAAAAGGATAGCCGTAGCCGCCATAAGGATAACCATAGCCTCCGTAACCGCCGTAACCGCCGTAGTACGGAAAGCCATAGCCTCCGTAACCGCCGTAGTACGGATAGCCATAACCTCCGTAGCCACCGTAGTATGGATAGCCGTAGCCATAGCCGCTTCCGTACCCTCTGCCATAACCTCCACCGCCCATACCGAAGCCGAAACCGAATGAGGCGGAACCACCACCCCAGCCGTCGCCCCAGCCACCGGGTCCACCCCAACCACCGGGTCCACCCCAACCAGGACCCCACCAAGCCTGTGCACTGCCAGCGCTTGCAGCCAAGATTGCCGCAGCCATTAATACTTTAATTGTACGTTTCATTACGATGCTCCTCTGAGTAAGGAATGCCACCGAAATAACTTACTTAACTAGCTTGCCTTATCGCTCGTATTTGGCGTTGCAACAACAGTGACATAGCTAAGCTATGCGCCTGTTGTCGCGCCTTGAATACGAACGATTATTCGGTGCCAGTCAGGCGACTGTATCGTCCGCATTCCTAAGTTGACGATGATTTTAAATACAACTATATTATAATATTAGTAGTTATTGATGTTTTTGTCTAGATCAAATCCGATCGATTTAGTAATCGCTAAAACTGGAAGCAGAGATGGCCGATGGGCGTTCGGAACTGAGTGTCAAACTGAGAAGCTGTCTGGTCAAAAAATGATTGGCTGCAAAGACCTTGAAATTGGTCCATTTTCCCGATGCTTCTCGTTACACGCTAAAGCTATTCGCCTCACAAATCCGCCGGGAGCGGATTTGGACAGCCTCTGGCTGCT
>JBDLIF010000100.1:0-8053 GCA_039714955.1 Pseudomonadota bacterium
AACGGGGTGGTGTAGTGGTGCAGCGGGCGATTGACGCCATGGAGCAGATAAACCAATCCAGCAGTAAAATCTCGGAGATCATCGGTGTGATCGATGAAATTGCATTTCAGACCAATCTGCTGGCGCTGAATGCCTCGGTGGAGGCCGCGCGTGCGGGCGAGCAGGGTAGGGGGTTTGCCGTGGTGGCTACCGAAGTGCGCAACCTGGCGGGACGCAGCGCCTCCGCGGCGAAGGAGATCAAGGAGCTGATTCAGGATAGTGTGACAAAGGTCGAGTCCGGCAGCGCACTGGTGAATGAATCGGGTGAAACCCTGGTTGAGATCGTCAGCGGCATCAAGAAGGTGGGGGATATCGTCTCCGAGATTGCCGCCGCCAGTCAGGAGCAGGCCGCGGGTATCGACCAGGTCAATCAGGCGGTGACCAGCATGGATGAGGTGACCCAACAGAATGCCGCCCTCGCGGAACAGACCTCCGCGGCCGCCACTTCGATGAGCGACAAGGCCAGTGAGATGGATCGGATGATGGGATTCTTCGATGTGGATCTGAAGGAAGCGTCAACCAGTGAGGTCGCAGCCGACTACTCCAAGCTCGATTTTTTCGCCGCCCGTTCCGCCCACCTGGCCTGGAAGCACCGCCTGCGGGAGTTTCTCGATGGCAAGGCTGTAATGGAAGAACATGACGTGGCATCCCATCACGACTGCATGCTGGGCAAGTGGATGTATGGGTTCGCCATGAATGAGTTCGGCCAAATGGCGCAGATGCAGGAGATGGAAAAGATTCACGAGCAGATGCATGCGGTGATCAGGGGTGTCGTGACCCTGAAGAATTCAGGACGGATGGATGAGGCGGAGACGACCTTCGATCAGGTCGGGCCCATGTCAGACCAGGTGGTTCACCTGCTGCGGCAGGTGGAAGACAAGATAGATCAATAGCAGGGCGCGGGAGATAGACTAATGAGTACGGTGGAAAAGAGGGCGGAAAATGCTCCGGCCCATGATGGCCAGTTTCTCAGCTTCACCCTGGGTGGTGAGCATTATGGAGTGGATATCCTGCGGGTACAGGAGATCAAAGGCTGGGAGGAGGTGCGGCCATTGCCGGACACGCCGGAATTCATCAAGGGCGTGTTGGACCTGCGCGGGGTCATTGTGCCGATTATCGATCTGCGCAGCCGATTCAACTTCGCTTCAGTGGAGTACACCCCCACGACCGTGACGATCGTGTTGTCGGTGGAGAGAGCCGGCAAACCCCTGATCATTGGCGTGGTGGTGGACGGCGTGTCCGATGTGCTGAATGTCAAATGCGCCGAGGTGCGCAAGGCACCCGATCTGGGAACGCATATCAATACGCAATATATCACCGGCATGTTTACTCAGAACGAAAGGATGATAGTGCTGCTGGATGCAGACAGGCTGTTCAATCCGGATGAGCTGGGATTGCCTGAGCGTATTACCTAAGGTGTTAGGGGCGAGACAGGGAAAAGAGGCTCATGCGGAGGAGAGAACGATGTGATGGCGAAGCGCAAGCGTGTTGAAGTAATTGCCCATGACCCTTTCATGGAGATGGATGAGAAGATGAAATCTGAATCGAGCCAAGAGAAAGAGAGTACAGCAAAAGAATCTGAAATATCAGCATCTACCAATGACAGTGACGCTATGGGTAATCGAGTTATGTTGGACGAAAACCTGACTATTCAGGAGGTAGGTGAGGTTATCACACAAGTTCGCAGTGCATTTGATTTAGGAACTCCGATTACCTTAGAAGTCGGAGGACTGTCCCGGGTAGATGGAGCCGGCGTGCAACTACTGTGTGCTCTTTTCAAGGAATCGCTGGATCAGCAGGTGGATATCATCTGGAATGGTGATTCTGAAGCACTTAAGTCAGCCGCTGTTCAGCTGGGTGTTGCTGAAGTTCTTAAGATCGATGGCATGGGTGAACTTGCAGGGTGAGCGCTGAACTCAAGCAACAACAGGTATCCCATAAGCGGGAATTTCTTTTTACCCGTGAGGACTTCGATTTTCTTCGGACAATATCCAATCAACGTACCGGCATTGTTGTTTCAGACGACAAGTTTGATATGTTTTATTCGCGCCTTTCCAGGCGACTGCGCAAGCTGGGGATGTCCAGCTTCAGTGACTACTGTGAGCTGATCCGACGTGAACCGGAAGGCGAGGAGATGGTGGAGTTGGTGAACGCCATCACCACCAATCTGACCGCCTTTTTTAGGGAAAATCATCATTTCGAATACCTCTCTGGAACAGTAGTGCCGGAGTTACTTAGAGAGAACGCTGCAAAGCGCGAGATAAATATCTGGTCCGCCGGATGTTCTACCGGTGAGGAGCCCTATTCCCTTGCCATCAGCCTGCTGGAGGCCCTGGCTGGAATCAGCGGCTGGAAGGCACAGGTTCTGGCCACGGATATCGATTCCAATGTGTTGAGCCGAGCCGCGAGTGGTGTCTATACCATGGAGCGGGTGAACGGCCTGTCTGCCAGCCGTCTCAGGCACTGGTTTCTGAAAGGGGGCGGGGAACAGAGTGGCAAGGTGCGTTTGAAGCCCGAAGTGGGCAGGCAGATCAAATTCGGCCAGCTGAATCTAATGCAGAACTGGACCCTGGATGCGCCCAAGGATGCCATCTTCTGTCGTAATGTCATCATCTATTTCGACAAGGATTCCAAGATTCGCCTGGTTGAGCGTTTTGCCGACTATCTGAAGCCGGGTGGTTATCTGTTCATTGGTCATTCGGAGTCACTCTATAAACTGACCGATCGGTTCGAACTGATTGGCCAGACCATCTACAGGAAAGTGAGATGAAACACCAGGTGGGGGCGGCCCTGCCTGGTTTCGAAAAGATCAACCGATACTGGGACCGTACCCATCAAATGCCGGCGGCAAAGATACTGCCGGGTGAGTATTATGTCACCCTGCATAACGAGATAATCACCACGGTTTTGGGTTCCTGTGTCTCTGCCTGCATCTGGGATCGGGTGTTTGGGATCGGTGGTATGAATCATTTCATGCTGCCCTTGAGTCACAATGGTGAGTGGGGTGGCAGTGAACTGATCAGCACCGCTACCCGTTATGGCAACTATGCCATGGAGCATATGATCAATGACATTCTCACCCATGGCGGACAGAGAAAGAATCTGACGGTGAAAATATTTGGTGGTGGACAGATCATCAGCGAAATGTCGAATATTGGGTCGAAAAACATTGAGTTTGTTCAATGTTACATCAGAAGCGAGGGTCTGAATCTGCTTGGAGATGATGTGGGTGATATCTATCCCCGCAAGGTGGTCTTCTATCCCAAAAACGGCAGAGTGAAGGTGAAAAAACTCAAGCAGCTGCACAATGACACCCTAATCAAGCGGGAGCTTGCCTATCAGCATGATATCGAAGAGGCGCCGGTTGAGGGTTCTATTGAACTTTTCTAATAGGATGGAGTGATACATGATCAAGGTGTTGATAGTTGACGATTCAGCCTTGGTGCGCCAGCTACTAACCTCTATTCTAGAGAGCGATCGGGGGATCGAAGTAGTCGGTGCTGCCGCTGATCCCTATATCGCCAGAGAGAAGATTAAACAACTGAGCCCGGATGTACTGACCCTGGATGTGGAGATGCCGCGCATGGATGGGGTCACCTTCCTGGGAAATCTGATGCGCCTGCGTCCCATGCCGGTGGTGATGGTCTCCACACTGACCGAACAGGGGGCGGATATTACCCTGCGTGCGCTTGAAAATGGCGCCGTGGATTTTGTGTCAAAGCCCAAACTTGATGTAGCGGAACAGCTGCCTGAATATTCGGATGAGATTATCTCCAAGGTAAAGACAGCGGCAAAGGCTCGTGTTCAGGCCTTGGAGCCCCGTAAAACCAAACCCATCGCGGCGGTACTGGATAGGCTTTCAGCCGATGCGGTATTGGAAAAGAGAAGTGGCAGACACTTTCGTACCACCGACAGGATCATAGGTATAGGTTCCTCGACGGGTGGCACCGAGGCGATTAAGGAGGTGGTGGCCGGACTACCACCCGATATGCCGGGCATCGTCATTTCACAGCATATTCCTGAGGCATTCAGCGGCCCCTTTGCGAAACGGGTCGATACGCTTACTCAATTGACCGTTGTGGAAGCCAAGGATGGTCAGCAGATACTTCCAGGGCATGTCTACATCGCCCCAGGTGACCGTCATCTGTTGGTTAAACGTGACGGTGCACGTTATATCTGTGCCCTCAATGATGGACCAGCTGTCAATCGTCACAAGCCATCAGTGGATGTGATGTTCCGCTCATTAGCCCAGAACGCCGGCCCCAATGCCATTGGCTTGATGCTGACGGGTATGGGTGACGATGGCGCCGAGGGTATGGGAGAGATGCAACAGGCAGGTTCTCCAACCATTGCTCAGGACGAGAAATCAAGCGTAGTCTGGGGTATGCCGGGTGAGGTCGTGAAACGGGGCTATGCGGATGAAGTCGTTTCCCTGGCCAGGATTGGCCAGCGTCTCATAGAGCTTGGTCTTTAATAAGCAGCTCTTCTTTACGCCTGATTAACTAAGGTTCTTTAGCGTTTCGCCGATACAAGGGGGAAACCGAATTGGCCTGAATAAGTATGCAAAGCGTAACAGGCAGTTGAATATCAACTATTTCAAAAATAACTGGATGCCCTATATATCCACTGCCTTGGTGCTAAGCGTGGCTATCCTTGCTGGTGTCGGATGGCCTGGCATTATGGCCGTCTTACTCTCCTCGGTCATATGGGCTGTCACACACTACCGAAATTATGCTGCCCGGTTGGTAGAAATGGATCTGCGGACGGATGATAGTACGGATCTCGTTGTGGAGATGCGTGGACTGGCAGACGAGTTACAACAAGGGGTGACCCTGCTGACGGAATCTCTAAAAGGAGAATTGCGGCAGATGAAAACACTCATCGAGGACTCGGTGGGTACGCTACAGGAGAGTTTTCACGGTATCAATGGGCAATCTCAGAACCAATTGGAGATGGTGCAAGGCATGATTTCCAATGTCTCTGATGATGTTGCTGGCGATAGTGGCGGTAAGGTCTCCTTCTCGGAATTCGCGGAAGAGACGGATAAGGTGCTGCATTATTTCGTGGAACATGTGATCGCCGTCAGTCAGAGCACCATCCAGATAGTGGAGAAGATCGAGGACATATCCTCGCAGATGGACAAAGCAGATGCACTGTTGTCGGATGTAAAAGCTATCGCGGAGCAGACCAATCTACTGGCCTTGAATGCGGCCATCGAGGCAGCGAGGGCTGGTGACGCGGGGCGTGGGTTTGCGGTTGTAGCGGATGAGGTGCGCAAACTTTCCCAGCGTTCGAATCGTTTCAGTGATGAAATCAGAACCGTGATTATCGGTTCCCGGGATAATATCCAGGAGGCGAGAGCCTCGATTGGGGAAGTTGCGTCGAAAGATATGACTTTTGCCATCCAATCCAAGGCACGGGTTAAAGAGATGATGGGGCATATTGGCAAGATGAACGAGGAAATGGCGGATAACCTGTCACTTATTTCATCGATGTCGGGTCAGATTAATTCGTTGGTGGGGGATGCGGTTCGCTCATTGCAATTTGAGGATATCGTTCGGCAGTTGGCTGGCTACAGTGAACATCATCTGGAACGGCTGGAAGGGATAGTGGGTAGTATTCAAGCCGGTATAGATGAATTAGGCGCAAGAGAAGATGATGCCACCCAGCAATTCACCTCGGGTCTTATTCAATTACGCAGTGATATCAGCGAACAGATCAGGCAGGACCGGGAGCACAAGCCCGTAGAACAATCCTCCATGGCCGAAGGGGAGGTAGAGCTTTTTTGAAGAGCTTATAAGGCGTCATTTAGACAACAGTAAGAGAACATATATGTCAATCACAATCAGTAAGCAGAAAGAAGATGGAGGTTTGCGCATCAAGATCAGTGGAAGATTTGACTTTTCGGAGCATAAGGCATTTCGTGATGCCTATAGCCAGGTGGATCCAAGCGTAACTCGATTCACCTTAGATCTCTCCGAGACCAGTTATATGGATAGTGCAGCATTGGGCATGTTACTGGTTTTACGGGAGCGGGCGGGCGGCCACCGAGCAGACATTACCCTGACGGGGTTTAATGAATCCATAAAACAGATTCTGGAGATCTCCCGGTTCGAGCAAATTTTCAAGTTCGCTGGTAACCGCGCCGCCTGATTCATGCATGACGGTTAGGAGGTAATATGCCGATAACCAGTATAGTTGATACTAGTGGGGACCAGGTAACTATCAAGGTTTCGGGACGATTCGATTTCTCCAGTCACCAGGATTTCATCCAGGCCTATAAGCAGCATCCGAAGGGTGAAAAGAGATTTATTGTGGATCTGTCAGGCGCAGAATACATGGATAGTTCCGCCATGGGTATGTTGCTACAGTTACGGGAATACAGCTCAAAAAGGCCTGACAGCGTCATATTGTCCAATGGGAATGAAGCGGTACAGGAGATACTGCGTATCGCGAACTTCGGTAAGCTGTTTAATATCACCCAATTTATCTGAAAATCGGGTGATTATTGCTTCTAGCTGCTCAGCATACTGGAAACGATATCCTGCTTTCCGGTATTCTTGCCACATTTTTCTTCAAGGCTTCATATCATGGGTTTTAAATGTGGCATCGTTGGACTCCCGAATGTGGGTAAGTCCACCCTGTTCAATGCGCTGACGAAGGCGACTATAGCAGCTGAAAATTATCCTTTTTGCACTATCGATCCCAATGTCGGGGTCGTCCCACTGCCTGATCCTCGGTTGGATGTAATCGCCAAGATCGTCAAGCCCAAAGCAATTATTCCCACTAGCATGCAGTTCGTTGATATTGCCGGATTGGTGGCTGGTGCCTCCAAGGGGGAGGGGCTGGGTAACAAATTTCTGGCCAATATCCGCGAAACCGACGCCATAGCCCAGGTTGTGCGTTGTTTTGAAAATGATGATGTGGTGCATGTGGCGGGTAGGGTAGATCCAGTCAGTGATATCGAGGTGATCAACACCGAGCTTGCGCTGGCCGATCTGGAATCGGTGGAGAAGGCCCTTGACAAAACGGCCCGCCAGGCCAAAACGGGGGATAAAAAGATATTGACCCGAAAGGTGCTGCTGGAGCGGGTGCGTGAACATCTGAATGAGGGTAGGGCGGTGCGAGCCATGGAACTCTCAGATGATGACAAGCTCGAGCTACGGGATCTGTTTCTGCTCACCCTCAAGCCCACCCTCTATATCGCCAATGTTTCCGATGATGGCTTTACAGACAACCCACAGCTGGACACCCTGTGTGAATATGCTGCCGGGGAAGGGGCTGAGGTAGTGCCGGTCTGTGCCGCTATCGAGGCGGAGATTGTGGAATTGGAAGCCGATGAGCGGGCTGAGTTTCTTGCCGATATGGGGTTGGAAGAGCCTGGATTGAACCGGGTTGTGCGTGCGGGCTACAAATTACTCGGTCTCGAGACCTATTTTACCGCGGGTGAAAAAGAGGTCCGGGCCTGGACCATCCCAGCCAGCGCTACGGCCCCCCAGGCAGCGGGTGTCATCCATACCGATTTTGAGCGTGGCTTCATTCGTGCCGAGGTGGTTGGTTATGCTGAGTTTGTGGCATGCCAGGGCGAACAGGGTGCCCGTGAGGCGGGTAAGCTTCGTTCAGAAGGGAAGGAGTATATCGTTCAGGATGGGGATGTGATCCATTTTCGATTCAATGTCTGATCTTGACAGATGAAGGCTTCAACAGTATATTGCCCGGCCTTCGACGATTTGTTTGGCAAGGTAGCTCAGTTGGTTAGAGCACAGCACTCATAATGCTGGGGTCGGCAGTTCGAATCTGCCCCTTGCTACCATACAAAGCTATTAGGGGCGCACTGAGCCCCTTTTTCATGCCTGTTGTTAATATACTCAAGTTTCGGAGTTCAGGTACTCCAATGAGATATCAAGCGGCGAGAGAGATAGCGTTTTGAGAGCGTCTGCGGCCATGGAAGGCCGCAGTCGAGCGTACAGGGAGAGTATTAACAGCGTGTCTCAAAACGCTATCTCCCTCTCCG
>JBDLIF010000101.1:0-7993 GCA_039714955.1 Pseudomonadota bacterium
ATCCATCATTTGGGTTTGTTCTTGTCAGTAAGGAATGCAATTAGTCCAGAAGATATCCCATACATCGATTCAGCTCAATCGGATCGTTACCTCCTTTACATTCCTGATCCATGGAGATCTTATGCTTATTCGTGCAACCCACACTCCCGTTTCAGACCGAAGAAGCGGGTCTCCTCCTCCAACATATCGCATGTCAGCGGCCGGGTTGTGTGCACATCGCCCACCGAGACATAGCCCTGTTCCCACAGCGGATGGTATGGGAGATTGTGCTGCTTCAGATAGGCGTGCACATCTGCGTTGTGCCAATCGACGATGGGGTGCACCTTGAAGCGTTCCCACTTGGTCTGCAACACAGACATACCGGTTCGTGAACTCGACTGGCCGCGCCTGGGCCCGGAGAACCAGGTTCCAGCCTCCAGCTCTTTGAGCCCCCGCCGCATCGGCTGAACCTTGTTGATCTCATTGTACTGCTCGATCCCTGCCAGGCCCTGCTCCCACAGGCGGCCAAGCCGGGCCTCCCGCCATGCGGGTGAGATCTGCGGGCTGTAGATCTTGAGATTGAGATCCAGGCGGTCCCTGAGTTCGTCCACAAAGTTGTAGGTCTCGGGAAAGAGATAGCCAGTATCGATCAACATGACCGGGATGTCGGGCAGGATGCGCGTCATCATGTGCACCATCACGGCGGACTGGATACCGAAGCTGGATGAGAGAATGTGCCGGCCGGGTATGTGCTCCAGGGCCCAGTATACCCGCTCCTGGGCACTGCACTTCTCCAGCGCTCGGTTGATCTTGGAGAGATGCTGTTGCTTCTCTTCCGCCCCGCCGAACAGTAACCCTTGGATATCTGTCTCAGTCATGGAAATCCCTCGCGGGCTGCTTTACCTCTGTAACCAGTCCGGTACGTATCGTAAAATCGCCCAACCGCTCACCTGGCTTTCGGTCAGCTGCGTACTGTTCGAGCAGTTGGTCCATGGTTTCGAGGACCTCGGCTTCACCAAGATTCTCACGATAGCGCTTGTTGAGCCGGGTCCCCTTGCCATCGCCGCCCAGATAGAGGTTGTAGTGGCCCGGGCCTTTGCCCACCAGGCCAAGCTCGGCCAGGTAGGGACGGGCACAACCGTTGGGGCAGCCGGTGATACGGATAACGCAATCTGTATCACCAATGCCATGCCGTTCGGCCATCGCCTCGACCTTGTCGAACAGCCCCGGCAGATACCGTTCGGCCTCGGCCATCGCTTGCGGGCAGGTGGGCAAGGCGACACAGGCGAGGCCCTGCTTGCGTATCGATGAGACGCCTTCGCTCAACAGTCCATGTTTTTCGGCAATGCTCTCGATCTCGCCCTGCTGATGCGCCGGCACCCTGGCGACGATCAGGTTCTGGTTGGGAGTGATGCGAAAATCGCCCTGGTGGATACCGGCGATCTCGCGCAGACCGGTCATGAGCTTTTGTTCCGGGCGGTCGACCACCCGGCCGCTCTCGATGTAGAGCGTCAGGTGCCTTTGCCCGTCAGCGCCCTCCACCCAGCCGTAGCGATCGCCCTGGCTGGTAAAACTCACTGGCTTCGGCAACGCAAAGTTGACCCCGGCCCGGCTTGCCACCTCATATCGGAATTGTTCCACACCCATCTGATCGATCGTATATTTAAGCCGGGCGTGGCGCCGGTCCGCGCGGTTGCCGTGATCGCGCTGGACAGTCACCATCGCCTCGGCCACCGCCAGCACCTGCTCGGGTTTCACGAAGCCCAGTTCGTCCGCCAAACGCGGGTAGGTGGTGGTATCTCCATGGGTCGCGCCCATACCGCCACCGGCGGTGACATTAAATCCCTGCAGTCGGCCCGCCTCGGCGATCGCGATAAAACCCAGGTCGTTGGCATAGAGGTCCACGTCGTTATCGGGCGGCACGGCAACCGCAGTCTTGAACTTGCGCGGCAGGTAGGTCGGTCCATAGATGGGTTCATGCTCTTTACCGCCAGCCAGCTTCTCACCGTCCAGCCAGATCTCGTGATAGGCCTGGGTGCGCGGCAACAGATGTTCGCTGATGCGTCTGGCCCAGCCATGGACCTCCTGGTGCAGCTCCGAGACAGTAGGGTTGGGGTTGCACAGCACATTACGGTTGACATCCCCGCAACCGCCGATGGAGTCGATCATGACCCGGTTGATGCCCTGAATCACCGCCTTGATGTTCTGTTTGAGGACCCCGTGGTACTGGAAGGTCTGCCGGGTCGTCAAGCGCAGGGTGCCGTTGGCCAGGGTACGACCGATCTCATCGAGCGTCAGCCACTGCTGTGGCGTGCAGACCCCGCCGGGGAGTCGGGCGCGCAGCATGAGGCTGTAGTAGGGCTCCAGTATCCGGTCATGGCGCTCATCGCGTTGATCCCGATCGTCCTGCTCATAGAAGCCGTGAAATTTGCTGATCTGGGCATCATCCGGCGCCAGTGCGCCGGTGATGTTGTCTGCCAGACTTGCCTCCAGCGTACCGCGTAGAAAATTGCTGCGAGCCTTGATGCGTTCGACCTCGTTGACATTGCTGTTCATCAGTATAGATCCTGTTGGAAGCGCCCCTGGCGGCGCAGTGTCTCGAGATACTCCGCAGCCCCTTCCGGTGACTGTCCCGACTGTTCGCTCACCACCTCGATCAGGGCCTGTTTTACATCCCCGCCCATGACGCTGGCGCCGCAGAGATAGAGATGGGCCCCTTCTTCCAGCCAGCGATAGAGTTCAGCCCCGTTCTGGTGGATCCGGTGCTGGACATACACCTTTTCGCTCTGGTCACGTGAGAAGGCGAGATCGACGCGATCGAGCAGCCCCGCCTTACGGTAACGCTGCCATTCCAGCTGATAGAGGAAGTCGTTGTGGAAGTGGCGGTTGCCGAAGATCAGCCAGTTTGCGCCCTTGTCGTTGTTGACAGCCCGCTGCTGCATGAAGGCGCGATAGGGCGCTACGCCTGTACCTGCGCCGATCATGATGATCGATGTGTCGCCACCGCCTGGTAGGCGGAAACAGGGGTTCTCGACCAGATAGACATCCAATGACTCATCCTCGCCCAGCCGCTCGACCAGAAAACCGGAGGCGCCACCCTGATAGTTGCGGCCAAAGGCCTGATATTGCAGCAGGCAGAGGGTCAGGTGTATCTCATCTTCGAACTCGGTTTGGCTGGAGGAGATGGAGTAGAGCCTCGGTTGCAGTGGACACAGAAGGCCGGCGAATTCATCCGCCGAGGGACGGGCCGGGTATTGGTTGACCAGGTCGATTACCTGATGCTGTTGGATATACTCCCACAAACGGGCCTGATCGGCGGCGATCTCGCTCAGGTCGTCGCTTTTAGCAAGCGATGCCCAACCTCGCACCAGGGCAGGATGGAGCCGCGTCAGTTCATAGTGCCTGAGCAGCGCATCGCTTAAACGGGATTCTCTCCCCTTTACGCTAATCCGCGCATCGCCATTCAGTCCTATTTCTGACAGGACTTCACCCGCCAGGAGTGGGTCGTTCTGGAACCAGACACCCAGTGTATCGCCGGGAGTGTAGCTAATGGCTTCTGGATCGATGGAGAGAATCAGATGGCGTATATCACCAACGGCGCCGCGTCCCGTGATCCGCTGATTTTCAAGCAACCTGGCGCGGTAGGGATTATCCTGTCCATAACGCGCTTGGGGGATTTTGGCTGCAGCCCTTGTCAGTGGCACCACCTTTGGCCCTTGGGCAGGGATATGTGCTTTGGTCAGATCGAGAGCCTTCTCGGTCCAGTCATCCGATGGTTTCTGGTAATCGACGTCACAATCGATACGCTCCAATAATCGTTCGGCACCCAATTCATGCAGGCGGTTATCAAACTCTTTGGCCGTCCGGCAGAAGTGTTGATAACTCGAATCCCCCAAACCGAGCACTGCGTATTTGAGTTTGTCCAGCCGGGGCGCGCGCTTGCCGTGCAGGTAACTGTGCAGATCACGTGCCCCCTCGGGTGGATCTCCCTCACCGTGGGTACTGACTACGATGAGCACCAGTCTCTCCTTGGTCAGTTCCCGTATGCGGTAATCGTCCATGGAGAAGAGGCCTGCCTCGAATCCGCGCGAGGCCGCTCGCTCTGCCAAGGCCCCGGCGATGGCCCGAGCATTGCCACTCTCACTTCCAAAAAGGATGGTAATCGACTGGTGCATTTCGGCTTCGGCGGCGACCGCTTGAGGCTGCTGTGAGCCAAGACCAGCCAGATAGCCACCCACCCAGGTCAACTGTATGGACGACATCCCCTCCAGGGCGGATTGCAGGCGCTGTAGTTGTTGATCATCCAGCGGGTTGGTCAATGTTTGCAGCTGTGACAGGGCCATGAGATGTCCATCAATAGATCGATAATTTGAATATGGCTGCGATATTTTAGGGTAGATATAAAATATTGCGTATTAGGCATAAATGGTATATATAGTTATATATCATGTAAAATGATAAATAATTATTAGTTATTACTATTATTGATATGGATCTGCGTCAATTACGCTCGCTGGTTACCCTTGCCGATAACGACTTCAACGTAAGTCGCACAGCAGAGAACCTGAATCTGGTACAGCCTGCTATTTCTCAACACCTCAAGGGGATGGAGGCGGAATTAGAGGCCGAACTATTCATTCGCCACGGCAAGCGGCTGGTAGGACTTACGGAAATCGGTGAGAGGGTGATTCATTACGCACGGCGAACCCTGGCTGAGGTGAAAAGTATCCAGGAGGTGGCCCGCGAGCACGCCGACCAGACAAGAGGGGTATTGCGGATAGGTACCACCCACACCCAGGCTCGCTATGTATTACCCCCTGTAGTCAAGGCGTTTGCATCCGCCTACCCTGGTGTAGAGCTGGAGATCCACCAAGGCACTCCGCAACAACTGGTTGTTATGGCGATACACGAAATTGTCGATCTTTCGATCTGTACCGAGGCCCTGGGCGAACACCCGGAGTTGATCGCCATCCCCTGTTACAAATGGAACCGCTGCCTTATCACCCAACAGAAAAACCCTTTGTTGAGACAGCGGGATCTGTCACTCAAGGAGCTTTGCGACCATCCCATTATTACTTACGTATTTGGCTTCACCGGCCGCGGACACTTCAGCGAGACCTTTACCAAGGCTGGTCTCAGACCGAAGGTTGTGCTGAGTGCGGCGGACACAGATGTGATCAAGACCTATGTCAGCCAGGGAATGGGGGTGGGGATTATCGCCAGTCTAGCCTATACACCGGTAGAGGATATCGATCTTGAGATCCGTGATCTCAGTAACCTGTTTCCATGGGAGATCACCAAAATCGCCTATCGAAAAGGTAAATATTTACGGCGCTATCAAGAACGATTCATCAAGCTTTTTCGCACCCAGGTGCGGATGCAGAGGCATTTGTGTGGATTTCTTCCTATCTGATTCTCCAGGCAACGGGTCTGAGAACAATACCCACAGACTGGCGAAGACCAGATAGGAAATCGTTACGGTGAATACCTGTTTGTGCTTGAGGACATAATCCGGCAAGCGCATCGATTTCACCTTATTCCCAGCGAAAGGTATAAGAGCCTATGGCGAGAAACAGGGCCGTCATCGCCATCAGTGCCAGCAAGTGATCGGAGATGGCCATCAGTCCGGCCCCATCGATCATGACGGCCCTAGCGGCCTCGGTGACATGGGTCAGTGGCAGGATGAGCGCGAATTTTTGGATATAGGGATGCAGTCCCTCAATGGAAAACCACACCCCCGAAAGAAACAGCATGGGCCAGCTGATCAGATTCAACAGGCCATTGGCCAGTTCCTCACTGGAAATCCGGGCCGCTATGGTCAATCCCAGGCTGATCAGGGTAATGGCCCCCAGGATCAATACCACCAGCAGATCGGCATAGCTGCCATACATCCGGAAATCGACCACCAAGTCGGTGCTCAGATAGACGAGTATGACGATGGAAACGATCAACCAAAGCCGCGACATCACCTGAGCGGCAAGAAACTCAAAGGCGGTCAGGGGTGTGGCCCTGAGGCGTTTGAGGACACCGTTCTTACGATAGCGCACGATCACATAGCCTACACCGAACAAGGCACTGAACATCATGTTCATGCCTATCACCCCGGGGATGACCCAGTCCACGTAGCGGATCTGCTCGCCGCTGACCGACTGCCTCAGAAACCTGCCCTCACCGTCCCCGGTAAGTATGCGCTCGAGGATATAGCCGCGCGGCGAGCTGTCATTGACCCAGTACCGTCCCCTGGTCATATCGAAGAGCATATCCAGTTGGTGGCGTTGCACCTTGGTAATCGCCTCCGCCAGCTCCTCAATAGGGATGAACTGGATATATCGAACCTTAAAAAATGCGGCCTCATGGGCAGCGGCTGATCCTCCATGGACACCTACTTTGTAGAGCTCCAGGGAATCCCCTGAGAAGGCGTAGGCGAAACCCATGACCACCAGCACCGGAAACAGGACACTCCACCCCCAGGCCGCTCGATCACGGAAAAACTCATAGTTGCGTGCGCGAAGCACGGCGCTAAAACGTCTCAGCCTCACGAGCGCAACTCTTTCCCCGTCAACTCCAGAAAGAGGTCCTCCAAGGTCCTGGGGCGAATCTGAAGTTGGCTCAGGGAGGTCCCCAACTCCAGTAGCCGGATGATGGTTGCGTTGACGTCACGGCTAAGAATCTCGACCTTACCATCCTCATTGAAGATGGCATTGGGTAGGACCTCGAGGTCGGCATGGAAGTCATCCTCGGGTAACACCAGTACGACGTCATTGAAATGTTCGGCCAATAATTGATCCGGGGTCCCTTGAGCGATGATCCTGCCATGATCCATGATTGCAATTTCATCACATAACATATAGGCCTCTTCCATGTAATGGGTCGTGAGCACGACGGTCTTTTCCATGGCCTTGATGCTTTTTACAAGCCGCCAAAAGTTACGTCGCGACTGCGGGTCCAGACCCGTGGTCGGTTCATCAAGGAAAAGGATATCGGGAGCGTTGATCATGGCGATGGCCAGCAACAATCGCTGACGCTGCCCCCCGGACAGCTTGCGGGTATCACGATCTACAAACTCCTGGAGCGAATATTGTTCTATGAGTTTCTCTATGGACGTTGACCGCCGATAGAGTTGCTGAAACATCGAGAGTGCCTCACGTACGGTGATATGGTCCTGCAAGGCCGTACGTTGAAACATAATCCCGGCATCCTCCTTGAATTGCGGGCCTATAGGACTGCCTAGGTAGAGTATCTCCCCTCGGGTCGGGGGGTTAACTCCTTCGAGCATCTCTACGGTAGTCGTCTTGCCGGCCCCATTGGGTCCGAGCAGACCGAAGCACAGACCTTTCGCGATGCTAAAGCTTATGCCGTCAACGGCAACGATATCTCGATAGTGTTTTACGAGATCCCTGACTTCCAACAACACGGGGTTAATAAACCCCTTTTTCATTCAGATAGACAGCCAATTCCCGGTCGCAGCGATCAATATGTTTGATAAACCAGTCTTGGGAAGCATCAAAGTCGAAACGAAACGCTGAATGCGATCTCCTCACGGCCTCCTGCCTAAAACATTTCAGTTTCTCCAGTATCTCATCGTGTTCCGATTTGTGTTTCTTATAGCCCGGGTAGTCGTACTCGCGCATCAACTTTTCTTCGGTAGAAAAATGATGGCGTGTGAAACCCAAAAGATCTGACAAGATCCCACCCAAGGTTTCCATGTCCTCTTTCGCGGTCACGGCATCATATAGCCGTTTCACGAGCCGCGCCAATTCTTCGTGCTGAACGTCTAACTCATGAACGTTTATCTTATAACCGTCCTGCCAATAGGCGTGAGACATATTTCCTCCACGGTTGAATATGAACAATGGCTGATGCGTTATTCTTCTACCTAGTGCTCTATCAATGTAATTATTACATTGATAGAGCACTAGGAGGCTGTCCGAGAATGAGCCAACCTACTGCGGACAAGTCTGGCTGGCCGGATTTCCCGTTCATTTTCGTTAAATATGGCCAATATTCGCCTCAA
>JBDLIF010000102.1:0-7975 GCA_039714955.1 Pseudomonadota bacterium
ACGCTGTTAATACTATCCCTGTACGCTCGACTGCGGCTTCTGACCTCCAGGGAGGGAGGAAATGCAATCGGATTGAATGGAACAATCCTTGCCATGGCCACAGACGCTCTCAAAACGCTATCTCCCTCTCCGCTTGATAACTCATTGGAGTACCTGAACTCCGAAACTTGAGTTTTTAAATCGATCAGGTTGCTACTAACTTGGGCCACAGGAACCCCGTACTTCTCCTGTAATCTTCGTATTCCGGCAGGGCTCTAATGAACTTACGCTCTTCAATCTTGGCACGCACGATCTGTAACAAAACCGCGCCGATAAAGAGATAGAGACCAGCTGGCGTTCCAGACAGGATGGCGATTCCAAAGATGTGTACGATCTCACCAAAATAGAGGGGATGGCGTATTCTGGCGTAAGGACCTGTGGTAATCAGTGTGCGTACGGCGGCACGCAGACCAAATGAGCGTTTCAGGTGACTGATCGCCCATATGCTGAAGGCAGCACCGACGAGGCCGATGACGAAACCCGATATGTTGATATAGAAACCGAACAGGGGAGTGATACCTCTGAACATCTCCAGGGTTTCCTGTGAATAACCGGGCACGAATTGCCGGACTTGCGGAAAAAACAACAGGGTGAAACCTATTACGGGAACGAATACGGTAAATAACGGAAACAGGTTTTCCCAAAAGCCCTGGGGTTTGCTTTTCGCCTCTCCGCGTACAACAAAGCTGTAAAACGCAAGAAAATCAAAAGCCAGCGCCGTTATGAAGTAGAGGATATATGTCAACTCGTTAGTCAGATAATACACGCCGCTCTGCCTATATTGATCCAGGCTGCCGAAACACGCTGTAAATACGTCCATGTACGCTCCACGGCGGCATCCATGCCGCCGAGGGTTTCGCCAACCTACCCCCATTGCCCTTTCGTGGGATATCAGCTGAGAGATGGGGCTAATCACCAATCTTTTGCATGCCATCAACCGACCAGATAATCTCAACCACCTCTACATCCTAGGCGATGTCAAGTCATTCCCTATTAGAGGCCATAAATTTCTGGACTCGATGACATTTATCAATGCGAATAAGAGTTATTCTCATTAGAATATTCGACTGGATATCCAGCAATTTAAACCGGAGACGTACCTTGAGTGAGCTGAAATTGATTTATTCGTTATTTGATCAAGAGGTGAGGCATACCTTAGATTTTCTTGCTTCATTGGAAGAAAAAGATTGGCAAACAATATCTCATCCATGGGACACCATCTTATTTCGTAGACTAGCAAATAATGTCAGCGTGGCGGAAATCATTAAACATATCGTCTTGTTGGAACATCATATAATTGGCGCCATCGAATCACAGGAAAGCGGTGCTGTTCTATCCCTTGAAGGAGATGAAACATTATGTGAGAAAATACAGAAAAAGAGAGATCTTGTAGCCTGTTATCAGGCAGTACACGAAGAAAATTTAAGTAAAATAACTAATTTTAAACAAAGTGACCTGGATAAAAAATTGACGTTTATAAATCAACCCTATACTGGAATCGGATTATTATGGATGCTAACCGGGCACCATGCCTTCCATCTAGGACAATTGCGATCAATGACTTTTCCTCGCACCAATTAGTTGTTCCCTCATCCAAGATCATTTCGCCGATGACTGGGCGCCTGTAAATCGCATATTATCCTGATCTGAATCGTTTGATGTTCAGTAAAGTTTACTATCCAGAAAAGCCATGATCCTCGGTGTCCTGAAACATGCCTTGATGATCACCAGCTTCGTGTTGATCATGATGCTGGCGATTGAATACATCAATGTGCAGACCCAGGGATCATGGCAACTCAAGCTGAGACAAAGCCGTTTCGGTCAATATCTGCTGGGTGCAGTTCTCGGCGTGGCGCCCGGCTGCCTTGGGGCCTTCACCGCCGTCTCTCTCTATTCCCATCGTACCATGAGCTTCGGCGCCCTGGTGGCGGCGATGATCGCCACCAGTGGAGATGAGGCCTTTGTTATGTTCTCCCTGTTCCCCCTGCAGGCGTTGTGGATCTCCATCACCCTGTTCTTCGTTGCCTTGGTTGCCGGCTGGCTGGTGGATCTGCTGTTCAAAAACCAGGCGCGTTTTCTGCAACGGGAGGATCATGAACTGGAACTGCATGAGGAAGAGGCCTGCCATTGTTTCATCCCCAGCGGCGTGCTCAGCCAGCTGAGAGAGATGACCTTTGCCCGGGCGATCCTGATCGCCATGTTCGGCAGTTTTCTGTTTCTCCTCGCAACCGGACTGCTCGGTCCGGGCAGCTGGGACTGGAAGAAGATCACCTTCAGCCTGGGTGCGGGCTTCGCCCTGTTCGTGGTATTGACCGTGCCGGACCATTTCCTCGAGCAGCACCTTTGGGAACACGTGATAAAAAAACATCTGTTGCGTATCTTTCTCTGGACCTTCGCTGCCCTGCTGGTGACCCACTATCTGGATACCCAGATGGACTTAAGCGGATGGATTCATGACAACCTCTTCCTGGTGTTGCTGATCGCCATACTGGTGGGCATAATCCCGGAATCCGGGCCGCATCTGGTCTTCGTCACCCTGTTTGCTCAAGGCTCCATCCCCTTCTCCATCCTGCTGGCCAGCTCCATCGTGCAGGATGGCCACGGCACCCTCCCCCTGCTGGCGGTATCGGGCAAGGCCTTCATCTGGCTCAAGCTGGTGAATATCGCGTTTGGTCTATTGCTTGGTCTGCTGGGCTTGTATGTTTTTTCATGAGGATGGTACCGCTGCTCCCCATCGCTGGTGCACGGAAAAGTCCCGCTTTGTCATCCAGCAGCTCAGCCCAGAAAGCCAGATTTGCTCGCAACTGCTACTCATCCGGGTGGTGCCGGTCTGCCGCGATGGCTAGGTGCCGTTCGGTGTTCGCATCTTCTACCGGTATGCAGGGCCGAGCCTCGAGGAGGGTGACCCCTTCACTATACTGAACCCCCGCTCCAACTATCGCGTCAATCGTTTTGACTGAGATTTCAAGTGTTGTGATGTGACACGAATATCTCGAGCCGGTCGTGAAAAACACCGGCTCGGTAGCAAGAATGCTCGAACTCTTTTCTATCCCCGCTGAAAAATAAATTTTTTCATTCACCATTGTAGGAAATATATTCCCTGCCTATACTCCGAATTACAATAATAATTAACTGGTCATTGCCGTTCCAAATCAATCGTAAAAAACACCGGTAAAGAGGTCCTGGGTGGTTATCTGTTTCAGAAACAAGTCTCTGCCACCTTGGAATAATGGCTGATGCACGGGCGATCTATTCAGTAGTGAATGATTGTAGAAAACCTTGGTCTCTCTCTAGTCATCCATCCCCTACGAGAGGGCAAGGGTTTATGCATGGGACAGCATCAATTCGTGGCAGTCTTCACTGACATCTGACTAAGGAGGATAGCTTTACGCGTATAGATAAAGACAAATTGATTATTATGGAATATCGAATAAGAAATATCAGGTCTACATGAAGTAACCAACCATCCATAGGAGGATAGGGAAGATGAAAAAGTCTAGTTTGTTTCCATTGACGGCATTGACCGCGATAACTTCCATCATCGCATGGTACCCGCATGCAGGCGTGGCCGAGGGCGAGCTACCGGCGACCGGAGACGCGTTGCCCATTGAAACGGCACCGCTTCCAGTTACCGAAAGTCTAAACAGTCTAACCACTACGGGTCTGAAGGCGCTGCTCTATCACAGTGACAGGAGTTCAAGTGCAGCTTTCCTTGAATCCCGGCTCGTTAATACAGGGCTGTTCTCGGCAGCGGACATCGACATCCTTCGGATGCCCGCTACCCCGCCGCCCGTCGAGACCCTCCAGGCATATGACTGCGTCTACGTCTGGACCAACTTCGGTCCACCGAATCCTGTTGCACAGGGGGACAGGCTCAAGGAGTATGTGGATGCGGGGGGCGGCGTCATCCTCACCACCTACGCCTACTCCCCAATCCCACGCCCCTGGGAGATGCAGGGCGGCATCATGCAGCCGGGCTACAGTCCCCTGGTTATCCCTGGCGGCAATGTGAGCCTCTCACCCTTCCCCCGGTCTCTCGACTTCTCGACGGCGCTGACCGATCACCCCATGCTGGATGGTGTAACTGACTTTACCTACGGCGGCAATAGAAACTACACGCCGCTTACCCTCGACCCGGGTGCAACCCTCGTAGGCTCGGACAACTTTGGCGTTCCCCTGCTCGGCATCAACCTGGCTAGCAACGTGGCCGGGGTGAACCTCTTTCCGGGGAATGTCTTCAGCAAGTCAGCTGGCGTCTTTCAAACCCTGGCGAATGCCTGCGTGGCCGTGAGCAGGATCGAGGTCTCGGTGGACATCAAGCCGGGGTCTTGCCCGAATCCACTCAACTGCAACGCCCAAGGCGTGCTGCCGGTGGCCATCGCCGGTACTGCGGATCTGGACGCCGCCCAGATCGACCCCGTCACCGTTCGGCTGGCCGGGGTGGAGCCGCTCCGCTCCGACCTGGAGGACGTCACCACGCCGTTCGAGCCCTTCGTCGGGAAACAGGATTGCGATGTTGACTGCAGCGTTCTGGGTCCGGACGGTCTCCCGGATCTGACCCTGAAGTTCGATCTCCAGGCGGTGGTAACGGCGCTCGGGGATGCCGTACAGGACGGTGCCTGCGTTGTCGCTGAACTGACCGGCAACCTGCGGGAAAGCGCTGGTGGAAAACAGATCGTCGGTGAAGACGTCATGCGGGTCCTTTGCAAAGGACCTCCGGCCAATTAACTTTGTTGTCGCTTCTGAAACCACCCAGACCGGGTGGTTCAAAATATGGCCGGTGACATCCAGGGGAGGGGATCAATCCCCTCCCCTGTAGATGTCCAGCCAGATCCGTTATGGCGGTTTTGGGTAGGACAGAAAATATATCGCCCAGTATTCGCATAAAACCGGTCTGGTCAACAATATTCTTCTTGCAAGGGCTTGCTTTGCTGGCATCCGGCAAGCTCTATCTATTCCGGCATGTTGGGCGGATCCAGATCCTCGGGTGGTAACTCATGACGCTCAGCCTCGGATCCAAGCCAACCGTTGAGCAGCACCAGGTGTCGTTCCTTCAGGGCAACCATCTTTTCCGCCAGCTCTTTTACCGGCTGGCAGGGCGAACCCTGGATGGTAAGGGCATAGAAGGAACGGCTCCCTTCTTCCATGCGCAACGCCAGTTGTAACGCCTGCCGGGTTGTCATCAGGTAGTTCGTGGCTTCCCTGCAATCCTCCGGTTCATCGATACAGAGCCATTGATACTCCCAGGGCGGCACCTTGGGCATGTCAAACGCTTCGGCCTGCGGGATCAGTTTTCCGGCATGGGTCTCGCTGTATTTCGCCAGCTGGCGGAACAGACCGGCCACCTCAGGATTGTTGTGTACCTCCAGGCTGTCCGCCATCTCCCCATAGCGTTGCGCCAGTTCCTGCTCGAGGGCATGGGCGTGGGCGAGGAATTCGGCCACTGTGTCAAAACCAATCGAAGGCTTTTCGCTCATCTCAGAAACTCCTGCTCGATCCGAGCCAGAGAACCTACCAATTGATGTTGTGGCTGCCAGGCCGGCTGGGGATTTCGATAGAGCACCCCCAGGGTGAATCCATCGTCTTCCTGGACGCAACGCGACGCTTCAATCGGATCTTTCAGCTCCTTTTCACAGGCATGCACCTGGGTCTTCCAGCCACGCTGCTCGGGACGAAAGGTTATGCAGGGACTCAGCACATGCACGAAGGCAAAACCCGGGTGCTCAATCGCCGCTACCAACAAACGGGAGAGATCGGCAGGCCTGCCGGCATAGCCCCGGGCGATAAATCCCGCCCCGGATGCCAGCGCGATCATTGCGGGCCGAAAACGGGGTATACCGGTACCATGAGGGGTCAGCGGGCTGTGGCTCCATTCGGGTTCCGTGGTGGGTGAGGCCTGCCCCTTGGTCATCCCATAGACCCGGTTATCCATGACGATATATGTCAGATCCATATTTCTGCGGCAGGCATGCAGAAAGTGGTTCCCCCCGATGGAGAAGCCGTCCCCATCGCCTCCCACCGCCAGTACTGTCAGGTCTGGCCGCGCCGCCTTCAAGCCGCTGGCCAAAGGCAGTGCCCGGCCGTGTACGCCATGAAAGCCGTAGGTATCGAGATAACCGGGCAGGCGTGAGGAACAGCCGATCCCGGATAGCAACGCCACCTCCTCCCGCTTCAGCTCCAGATGGGCCAGGGCCTTGGTGATGGCGCTGAGCACCGCATAGTGACCACAGCCGGGGCACCAGATCGGCTTGATTGCGGATTTGTAATCCTTGGGAAGTATACCCATCACGAATAGGTTTCCCCGGAAATCTCACGCCCTTCTCGCCCCGTGGCTAGGTTGCGCCGTATGGTTGCGCTGTCCTGCTCCGCCATCCGGTCCTGGGTGCACATCCGTATGCACCCGTTCGGTTCTGCGAACCTTACCCTTGCAATAGACTGGCTATTACGCGTCATCGCGCGCCGTGCATGGATGCACAAGTGTCGCAAGCAAAGGATGTGCAGGAGCAACCCTTGCCACAGGTCAAGGATGACGCATCCTTCCTCGGGAAAACCTATCCGTGATGGGTATAAGGTTTGGGTGTCGCTCATGGCATAGCCTGCTGAATTTTTGTAACGATCTCACCCGGACGATACAGCCTGGGACCCGGCCGGGCCAATGATTCGGCATCCGCCGGCAGGAGCTGCTGGGCATGCAGATAGTGAAAAAACTGCGCCTGCTGATTCTGCTCTACCACCAGAATCCGTTTAGCGGAGTCGATTGACTGCTTCAATGCGTCACGCTGAAGCGGCGCCAGCAGCCGAACCGCCACCACCTTGATCGCCAGACCCAATGTCCTCAAGCGTCTGGCGGCCTCGAATACAGCTGCCGCCGTAGAGCCCCAGGTCAGCAGGCAGATCTCTCCCTCGCCTTCGCTCTCCATCCACTGCTGGCCATAGTCAAAGGCTGCAAGTTTATGCTGCCGCTTGTCCAGCTGGGCCCAATGATCAAGCGCCATACTCGAGGGCATGCCCTTTTCGTCATGCTCCAGTCCCTCCCCGGTATACATGCAGCCCTGCATGCCCGGAATCACCATCGGTGACACCCCATCCGAGGTCAATCGATAGCGCAGATAGGGCCTCGACAGCGATTTGCCTGTTACCCGACGCAGATTGAGATTAGCGGTTGCTGGCGGGTCGGTGATCACCCGCGCCTGTCCCAGAGACTGGTCCATCAGCACAATCGCAACCGTCTGCAACTGTTCCGCAAGACCCACCGCCCATTCGGTCGTTCCGGCGCAATCCCTAATAGAGGTTGGCGCCAACACCAGATGAGGCGCATCGCCATGCATACCATACAGCGCCATATTGAGATCGGACTGTTCCGATTTGGTGGGAATACCCGTGGAGGGACCACCACGGGTGACATTCACCACGACCACCGGTGTTTCACTGGCCACGGCCAGCCCCAGGCCTTCCGTCATCAGACTCAGCCCAGGCCCGGAAGTCGCGGTCATCGCGGGCACACCACCGAATGAGGCGCCAATCGCCATGTTGATGGACGCCAGTTCATCTTCCGCCTGGAGCAATGAACCACCCAGCTGTTCCAGTCGGGGTGAGAGCCATTCCAGCATATCGCTCGCCGGGGTGATGGGATAGGCCGCCACGAATCGTACGCCGCCCCGCAGGGCGCCCAAGCCGCTGGCCTCATTCCCACTGATGTTCCAGAACTCCTTTTTCTCCGCTTGAACAGCCAGTTCGAACAGCCTTTTTCCTTGCCTGATCGAACCATAGCCCTTTTCGATACTGGCAAGCGCCGCATCGGCTACCTGGTTACTCTTTTCGGCCAGGATCATGCGGGTGACATCCGTCAGGGCCTCTAACGACATTCCGGCAAGCTGCCCGATCACCCCCAGTGCCAACATATTGCTGCGTCCCCCTTCAATGCCAGAGAGGAGTT
>JBDLIF010000103.1:0-7974 GCA_039714955.1 Pseudomonadota bacterium
GCTGTTGGGGACCGCCCGCGGATTATATACCTTCGGTGCGCACCTCAAATGGACGCCGGCTATCGCACTGGGTTACGTGCTGAGCATCTATTGCCACCTACTCATCAATCAGAGCGTAATGTAGTCGCGGCAACCAAGGGCCCCGACGATATTCGCCATTGGACGGAGTGGCTTGCTCAGGACGAATATGTTCCCTAGGCGGCACCGCAGGAAGATTTGACTTAAGGGCACCTGAAAAATAGAGGTTTCCTTAATCAGGGATAGGCTCAGTGTTTTGTTTGCCACGGACAAGGACGAACGATTAATCGGGTCGGAGGACAGGGTCTTTACTTTTGCCTTCTAAACCAGCAGGAATAGGGATGGCCTAACATTATGATAAACATACTGGGCGAAAGCAGCCGTTCATATCGTGACTTACGACCGGCAGCTCCTGGCCGTTTTGCGCCATTCAAAATGCCTCGAAACCCTCCGTTTTGGGGTGCTGATTGTGAAATCAAGTTATACATCCCGCGCTTATCCGAACGAATCCTGTAGCTATCTCGAATAGAGTCATAATTGTGAGGTCGAATATTAGAAACGGCTCATGTGGCGGCTGGTGACAGCTTCGCTAGGTTTACGCCTTCTTACAGCGTGGTGCAGTTTCCAAACACGACGAAACCGACCTGATCGCCGGCGATTGTGGCTGACATCTTTCCCGTCTCCTCAACGATGACGAGACTCCATCCGCGGCCGTCTTCGATGCCTTGCAGGATCAATTTGCCGTTTTCCCGTTGGTGGTTCATGATCGTACTGCTTAAGCTTTTCCCGCCTTGTTTGACAGCCTCAATCTTCTTTTCCTTGAGATCGATTCTGACGAACTGCGCGAGGTTTACCGTCTCGGCCGTACCCACGTAACATTCGCCCGATAGACCATCACATTCGATGGCGTCGATCGTGGCGCATAGCAGCTGTGCCGAGCCATCGAGGCCGGTGGCCGGGAGCGGCAAGGGCAGCATAAAGGCGGCGAGGCTCAAGTAGAGCAGTTTGAGTTTTTTCATGGTTTGTCTTCCTAAGGAGTTGCTGAAGGGTTTCTGTCGCGATGCCTTTATTTAACCGTGTAGCCGCGACCCTCCAGGCAGGCCGTGTAGGCTCGGTTGTAGGTGGAGCGTTTCTGTTGCAACTCTGCCTTGTGCTGGGACTCCCGGTTGTGCTGCGCCTGAGCATGAGTTCTTTCGCTACTGCGCCTCCTCATACCCCCGAACAGGCCACCGGTGGCCGCCCCGATGGCGGCGCCTTTACCTGCATCACCGGCAATCGCCCCGCCTACCGCACCAAGCGCGGCTCCCCGGGCGGCGCCTCCCAACAGCCCCCCTTCCTTCGCCCGCTGTTGCGGGGGAGGTGAAGAGGTCTGGTAAGGTTTGGTGGGATCGAAACCCGTTTGCCCCACAGACCAGGAATGGCATTCGTACTCGTCCTTGGACTGCTGGTCCTTGTTTTGACCTTTAGTGGGGTAGATGAAAAAGTCCGAGGCCTGGGAGGGGCCGGCGAAAAGGGACACCGACATCAGAGCGAGAATGAGCTTCGAGCTGTTCTTCATATTGATCTCCGTGAAAATGGTGTGTTGTATTGTATTGGATAAGCCGGAAGGGGTTATAACCTAGGTCACTGCAAGTGATCTAGGTATAAGGTTAGCATGTTTATTATCACCTTTAGACTCATTGCCAATGGTAAAGATAAAACCGAATTCTGATCGGTCCCCACACGGTTCACCGCCGCCTGTCTGCAGACTTGGCGTCCGACCATCTGCCCTCGATGCCGTCCAGAATTTTGCGGATTTTTGATGTAGTCGGATGCGCAGTATCGGTTACTATCCGACCACGTCAAGGTCCGAACGCCAGAGTACCCACCTGGAGGTCGGGTCTAGGGGGGGGGGGCGTTTGGTTATCTTCAATTAACAATTACCCGGAATAATGGTATGACTGACAGGTACCGACGCTTCGGAGACTACCGGAGAGTCCTGACCGCGGGACGCAACGAACTCAGTTTCAATGCCTTCAATCCCGAATTGAAATGGGATGCCGAGGGCAACCTCATCCCCTGTCCGCCGCCGCGCGTCAAACTGAACGCCGCCGAGACGCTCAGACTGCTCCAGCCCTATGTCTCCGTGCGCTTCATGGAGCAGGTCAAGGCAGTTGTCCCGCTGGCGCTGTACCTGGCCCTGTTTCAGATCCTGTTCCTGCGACAGATGGTGGAAGACTCCTGGATCATCACCGGTGGCCTGTTTGCCGTCATTGCGGGCCTGATGTTTTTCATGGAGGGGCTCAAGCTCGGCCTGATGCCCTTCGGTACGGTCATCGGCAGCCAGTTGCCGCGTAAATCACCCCTGCCGCTGGTGCTGTTTATCACCCTGTTGCTGGGCATCGGCGTGACCTTTGCCGAACCGGCCATTGGTGCGCTGAAGGCCGCCGGCGCGAATGTGGCGGTGGAGCAGGCGCCCTACCTGTATGCCTTACTCAATGATTGGTCTGGAGTACTGGTCCTGGTGATCGGCGCCAGCGTCGGTCTGGCGGCGGCGCTCGGTACCTTGCGCTTCCTGTATGGCTGGAGCCTGAAACCCCTGATCTATGCTGCCCTGCTGCCGGTGCTGGCGCTCACGCTGTTTGCTGCGTTTGATCCGGAACTGCAGAAGGTACTCGGACTGGCCTGGGATTGTGGCGCCGTCACCACTGGGCCGGTCACCGTCCCGCTGGTGTTGTCACTGGGTATCGGTATCGCGGCCGCGGCCGGCAAGGGCGACTCGGGGTTGTCCGGCTTCGGCATTGTGACCCTGGCCTCGCTGTTTCCCATCATCGGTGTGCTGCTGCTTGCCCTTCACGTTTCATCCACCGTGACCCCGGAAGAAATTATCGAGGCCGCCAGGCAGGCCGCGGCGGCTCATGCCGTGCAACCGGCCTGGTATGAACGCAGTCCGGGCGAGGAGATCGTCCTCGGGGTGCGCGCCATCCTGCCGCTGGTGCTGTTCCTGTTGGTGGTGCTCAAAGTGGTATTGAAGGAGAAACTCGACAATCAGGGTGAGATTTTCTATGGCATCGGCCTCACCATCATCGGCATGTGCATCTTCAATCTCGGGCTCACCTACGGGCTTTCCAATCTGGGCGCCAATGCGGGTAGCCTGGTGCCGACGGCGTTCATGGAAGTATCCGGACAGCAGGCATCCCCGCTCTATGTCTATGCGGTGGGACTGAGCCTGGCCCTGGCATTTGCCTGGTTCCTGGGTTTTGGCGCGACGCTGGCGGAGCCGGCGTTGAATGCCCTGGGCATGACCACCGAGACCCTCACCAACGGGGTGTTCAAAAAGAAGACCCTGATCAATGCGGTATCCATCGGTGTCGGGTTCGGTATCGCCATCGGCATGGCCAAGCTGATCTTCGACCTGCCGTTGGTGTGGCTGATCCTGCCCGGCTATCTGCTGGCCATGGTACTGACTTTTTTCTCCACCGAGGAGTTCGTGAACATCGCCTGGGACAGCGCCGGTGTCACCACCGGACCCATCACCGTTCCCCTGGTGCTGGCCATGGGACTGGGGTTGGGCAATGCCACCCATGCCGTGGAAGGCTTCGGGATTCTTTGCATGGCCTCCATCGGGCCGATTATCTCGGTGATGCTCACCGGTTTGTGGGCACGCCACAAGGCGAGGACGCAAACCAAGGCGGCAACCCGGGTACCCTCAGCAACACATGAACAGCAGGCCGAGGCCATCTTATGAGCGATCACAACATTACCTATCTCACCGATGTGTCCCTGCTCACCTGCGTGGTGCAAAGCGGTTTCAGCGAAGTCATCCTCAAGGCGGCACGGGATGTCGGCGCCACGGCCGGCGCCATCAGTCATCACGCCCGGGGTATCGGAGCGCGTGAGCGCCTGGGCATACTGGGAATTGCGGTGGAGGCGGACAAGGAGGTCATCAGCATCATAGTCTCCTCCGAGCAACGGGACCTGGTGTATGACACCCTCTACCGGGCCGCGGATCTGAGTGTGCCGGGCAGAGGCTTCATCTACATCACCCCGCTGGAGAAGGTATCCACCTACATCCCCAAGAGCATGATGGAAAAGCTGGATAAAGACGGACAAGACGGGGGGCATGCATGAACGTCAAACGGCATAGCGACCAATCCATACCGCGTGAAGCCTGCAAACTCATCACCTGTGTATTGCCCGATGACGGTACTGAAAAGAAACTGATACGCGTCCTGCGTGATGAAAAGCAGATCACCCGGGCCAACAGTACAGGCTGCCTGGGCCTGGCGGTACTGGCAGACGCCAGGGCCAAACCCGGTGAGTTGCCCGAGCCCACCCTGTTAAGAAAAGTCGATGTGGTGGTATCGGAAGCCGAGGCCGATGAGCTATACGACTACATCTACCAGAAAGCGCGCATCGGCCGTCCCCAGGGCGGTGCAATCTGGCTGGGTGCATTGACCCTGGCCTCGCCGTTTGCCTTGCCCGGGGATGTGCCGGTAGAAAAATCCTAGGAGTCCGACAGGTTCCTAGCTCCGCTTCCAGCCCTTTGCGCTCGATGCCGGGAGTAATTGCAAGAATTCGCCGCTCAACTGCCGTGGCAATGAGAATTGTGTTTCGTTACATAGTGATCCTACAATGTTAATGAGAGAAAAACACCAACGGGAAGGAAAGATATGAAAAAGATTATAGCGGGATTGTTGGCGCTCATCATGAACATCACTGTGCCTGCCTATGCAGCGCAGGGTCAAGGATTAGCCGATCGCTGGGTGGTCCGGGGAGGGGCGTTTTTTGTATTGGATGCCCAGAGTCAGGTTCGGCTGGACCAGAAAAATGGCTTCTTAGGGACCTCCATTGATTTCGATAGTGATCTTGAAATGGATACCTCAGACACGGTAGCGAGAGTTGACGGGCATTACCGTTTCAATGAGAACCACCGAATCAACCTTGGCTGGTACGAGTTTAATCGCAGTGGTTCCAAGCGGATACAAAAAGAGATCAAGTTCGGTAATGCAACCTTTCCTATCGACGTGCAGGTCGACAGCTTTTTTGATATGAAAAGCTTTCAAACCTCTTACCAGTGGTCGTTCTACAATGTCGAAAAAGTCGAACTTGGAGTCAGTATTGGTGCACATTTCACAGATGTGAATCTGGGTCTTCATACGCCTGATCGCGCGATCGAGGAATCAGCAGATGCGTTTGCACCGCTGCCCATGGTGGGTGCCCACCTTCGTTATTCCATCACCCCAAATCTTGAGGTATTGGGGAAGTGGCAGGTCTTTGCCCTGGATATTGGAGATTACGAGGGCATTTGGACTGATTCATCCCTGCTGCTCGAGCACCGTACATTCAAGCATGTCGGCTTTGGTGCGGGTTTGAATGCGTTCACCTTCGACCTTGAGGCTACTGATGACGATTTCGTCGGTTCCTTTGATCTAAGGATGTCTGGTATTTTTGTATACATGAAGATTTTCTAACTCCAGAGAATGGGCAGAATAACCGCCCTTTCGACTCATTTGCAATTGTTAAAGATAAACCCCGCATTCTGATTGGTCCCCATTATCACGATGAGAATTGCTTAGAGGAATCGGTATGCCCCTAAAAAATAAATCTAAAGGGAGTTTGACCTTTTGCCCGAATAGAGAAGGAGATTCAGTTCGAAGGCGCTCATTCTTATCCTGGGGCCAGTCCCGAGGAGGTGGCGCTGGCGGCGGCAACCACGGTGCTGGGCGTCGTCCCGCTGCTGCAGGATGTCTTCTGGGTGGGCATGGCGGTGGTGATCATGGCCGGTCTCACCTTCGGCACCGTGCTCACCATGGTAGTCGTGCCGGTGCTCTACAAGGTGCCTTCACCTGAGGGGCTTGCCGGAGTGGAGGCAGCGCCGCAGTCTGCCTGAAGTATAGTAGGGCGGATAGCGCAGCGAAGCCCGCCGTTAACCTGATATGGAAAATCAAAAAGAACGAATCAAGACCGTGAGACAGAACAACTTCGTCTACCTGTTCGCGGGTCTGGTGGGGATCCATGTGTCCAACCGTCAGGAACAGTAAGATCGGCAGTGGAGCAGTGAGTCCGGCGTAAATGGTTTTTTTGATAAATCATTGCACAATACGTTGGTGCGCACAGCGCACTACGTAGGGTGCGCCGTGCGCACCATTTGGCTTTCGATTCATTTTCAATTGTAAAGAAAGAACCCCGCGTTTTGAGCGGTCCTAAGCAATAATTCCGCACCCAATCAAACAATAATTTGAAAAGAATGCCATGTACGCAAACAACAAACTAACTTTTAAGCCTTCCAGGGTGGGGATGGCCATTGTCCTGGTGGGCGGTTTTTTTTCCTGGTTGCTGATCATGCCCGCCCTGGCGGCCACTCCCGGCGGTGAGGAGATCGACTGGTTCAAGCTGGGCATGGGGCTGTTCGGAGGACTCGCGTTTTTTCTATTTGGTATGGAGCAGATGTCCGACGGTCTGAAGGCCGCTGCGGGAGAGACGCTGAAAATCGTCCTTGCCAAGCTCACCAAAAACCGATTCATGGGGGCGGCCACCGGGGCCTTCATCACCGCGGTGCTCAATTCCTCCTCGGTGACCACCGTGTTGGTAGTAGGGTTCATCACTGCCGGCCTGATGACCATGTCTCAGTCCATCGGAGTCATTTTCGGGGCCAATATCGGCAGCACGATGACGGCGCAGATCGTCGCCTTCAATGTCACCCAGTATGCCCTGGTCGGGGTGGTCATAGGTTTCCTCATGCTGTTCACCGGCAAGGGGGACAAGGCGCGCCATTACGGGTCGATGATCATGGGTCTGGGCCTGATATTTTACGGCATGGGTGTGATGAGCGATGCGATGAACCCGCTGCGCACCTATGAGCCGTTTCTGGAACTGATGGTCAAGATGGAGAATCCGATCCTCGGTATCCTGGTGGGCGCGGTGTTCACCGCCCTGGTGCAGTCCTCGGCGGCGACCACGGGCATTGCCATCGTCATGGCCAGCGAGGGCCTGATGAGCCTGCCCGCCGGTATCGCGCTGGCCTTCGGCTCAAATATCGGCACCTGTGCCACGGCGGTGCTGGCGGCGATCGGCAAACCACGTGCCGCGGTGCGTGCCGCAGGGGTACATATCACCTTCAATATTGCCGGTGTACTACTCTGGGTGTTTTTCATCGATTACCTGGCTGAACTCGTGAGCACGATCTCTCCGTCCTATCCTGATCTGCAGGGAAAGGAGCGCCTGGCCGCCGAGGTCCCGCGTCAGATTGCCAATGCGCACACCGTGTTCAATGTGGCCAACACCCTGATATTCATATGGTTCACCACCTATTTCGCCCGCTTCGTTGAATGGCTGATACCCGATGTGCCAGAAGACGAGAAAGAGATCATCAGGCCTAAATACCTGGACGATTCGCTCATCGACACACCCTCGCTCGCCCTGCAGCGGGTGCGCATGGAACTGGGCCACATGGGCGATATTCTCAAGGCCATGTTCGCGAAGGTCGATGAGGCCTTTGAACAGAGAGATCGAGACCTGTTCGAGGAGGTCACCAAGATGGACGATCAAGTTGATCTTCTGCACGAGCACATCCTCAGCTACCTGAGCAGGGTGGGCAAGGAGCCATTGAACGACAAGCAGGACCGGGAGATGTTCCTGCTCATGACCGCACTGGACACCATGGAAAGCCTCGGTAACCTGATCCAGGTCGAAATCGTGGGTATCGGACACAAGTTCATCGATGACGAGATCGAGCTCAGCGAGGCCATGCATGTGATGCTCAGGGATTTGTACGAGGCGCTCATGGAGGCCTTCGATAGTGCGGTGCGCGCGGTGAAGGACGACGATCAGCGGGCGGCCCAGCAGGTGATGGTGGTCAAGGGCGAGATCAACCACCAGATTCGAGAGGCCCAGAGGCATCAGGCCGAAAAGCTCGTCGTGGAGAAGAGTCGACTGCCGGTGTTGCGGGTGGAGATGGAGGTGCTCGATCATTTC
>JBDLIF010000104.1:0-7942 GCA_039714955.1 Pseudomonadota bacterium
GACCGCGACGAAACGCCCGCTGGGTTCGACAAAGATGTTGCCGGGGTGCATGTCGGCGTGGAAAAAGTTGAATTTGAAGACCTGGGTGAAAAAGATCTTTACGCCCCGCTCGGCGAGCAGCTTCATGTCGATGTTCTGGGTGCGCAGCTTGTCGGTGTCCCCGATGGAGATGCCGCTGATACGCTCCATCACTAAAACATTCTTGCGTGCCAGATCCCAGTAGATCTCGGGGACATAGAGTGACTGGCTGTTGAGGAAATCCCGCCTGAGCTGGGAGGCGTTGGCGGCCTCACGCATCAGATCCAGTTCGTCGAAGATGGTCTTTTCATACTCTTCGACCACCTCGATGGGACGTAGTCTTCGGCCCTCTTTCCAGTACTTCTCCGCAAGTCTGGCGATGGTGAAAAGCAGGTCCACATCCCGACGGATGATCTTTTCTATACCCGGTCGCAGCACCTTGATCACCACGGGGGTGCCGTTGAGCAGTCTGGCGGCATGCACCTGGGCGATGGAGGCGGAGGCAAGCGGTGCCTCACTGAACGCCTGGAGTGCCTGTTCAACCGGGTGGCCATAGGCCTTTTCGATAATGGATCTGGCCTGCACGCCCGGAAAGGGCGGCACCCGGTCCTGCAGCTTTGCCAGCTCTTTTGCCAGCTCGTCGGGCAGCAGATCGCGGCGGGTGGATAGGATCTGGCCAAATTTGATGAAGATAGGCCCCAGATCCTCCAGGCTGCGGCGGATGCGCACGGGGTAGGGGGAGCGATCCTTGCGGAACCAGTACCAGGGGGAGAGGAAGAGGAGAAAACGTATCGGCCGAAACAGGTGAGTGGCGAGGATGACCTCATCCAATCCGTGATTCAGCAGCACCAGATTGATGTGGGCGAGCCTGATTGCCTGGGAAGGTCGGATCACAGAGTGGTCTCGCTGTCAGTGATCCGTCCGCGTAGCCGTTCGAGGCGGGCGGAGAGGCGCTCAGCGTCATCCCTTAACCGATCGACTTCGGCCAGGAAGGGTTCGATCTCATAGCGACTGGGCAAAAGACGCAGCTCCTCCTGCAGATACTCCTGCAGATTGAGGCCGGCCGTGTGGCGAACAGTTTCTCCCCAGGCAAGAAAACCTCGCGCCATGTTGCCCAATTCATGGGCAATCAGATCCCCGGTCACCTTGGAGAGCTGCTCCTCCCAGTCGATATCGAGGCCTGAGAGAAACTCACCAAATTGATGGGCCAGGCCAGAGTCACCCTCGATCTCCACCGCACCGCTGAAGAGCTGATCGGCGCTCTCCCGATAAGAGCGCATGCGGGCCAGGTCGAGGGGCGTGCCGCGCAGGGTGCAGTCGGGCTCCCCCTCACAGAGACTGAATACCTGCACACCGCAAGGATCAGGGATCACGAACAGACAGAGTGCAAGCCCCACCAGCTCCAGCTTGATCACCCGGCCATGCATCGGCTCCAGCCTGGCCGGTGCTTCCGGGTCAAGCTGGATGGCCTGGTTGAGTAGCTGCTCGATGGCGGCGAATGTGGCGGCACGGATGGTCATGATCGGATCTGTTAGGTGATTAGAGGTGACATCTTACAGTTTATAGCCCCGATGGATCGCCACGATGCCGGCGGTCAGATTGAAAAAGTCACAGCGTTCGAAACCGGCCTGCTCCATCATCAGTTTGAGGGTCTCCTGGTCCGGGTGCATGCGAATCGATTCAGCCAGGTAGCGGTAGCTCTCTTCGTCGTGGGTGATCAGTTTGCCGAGCTTCGGCAGCAGATTGAAGGAGTAGAGATCGTAGATCTTCTCCAACGGCTTGTTTGTCGGCTTGGAGAACTCCAGTACCAGCAGGCGGCCGCCCGGCTTGAGCGCACGAAAGATGGAGTCCAGCGCTCGTTGTTTATCGGTGACATTGCGCAGGCCGAAACCGATGGTGACACAATCGAAGTGGTTGTCGGGAAAGGGCAGTTGCTGGGCATCAGTCTGCACATAACGCAGATTTTTCACCCGGCCCTCATCCAGCATGCGGACGCGGCCCTGCTCCAGCATCGCGGCATTGATGTCGGAAAAGACCACCAGACCGTCAGGCCCTACCAGGCCGCTGAAGCGGGCGGAGAGATCCCCGGTACCCGCCGCGAGGTCGAGAACGCGCTGTCCTCGACGCACACCGGATAACTCGATGGCCTGACGTTTCCACAGGCGGTGCACGCCAAGCGACATCAGGTCGTTCATCAGGTCATATTTATTTGAAACGGAGTCGAAGACGGCTCGGACCCGATCGGCCTTATCTTCGATATTGACGGTTTCATAGCCGAAATGTGTGGTGTTTTGGATTGTCATAGGATTGGCACTTTATCTCTTGAATACAGCTCGTTGTGCCCTGTAGTACCAGTCGGACAGCGTTGGAAACAGGTATATCCTAGATATCCGGCTGAGGCTTTTTCCATGGATCATGCGGAGGATTCTTTGCGTTGATAGCCGGCAGCCTCGAGACGTTCCAGGTAGCGCTGCCAGTTGTGTTCATAATTGGCCCCGAGTCTATACAGGGTCTCCCAGGAGTAGATGCCGGTATTGTGCTCATCGTCGAAATGGAGGCAGATGGCATAGTTGCCGACCGGATCGATATGGGCAATATTCACATCCTCCTTGCCGACCTGTAGCACCTCTTCACCGGGGCCATGGCCCTGCACATCGGCGGAAGGGGAGTAGACCCGCAGGTACTCGGCCGGATAGCTGAATTTCTTGCCATCGGCGAAGCTGATCTCCAGGACGCGGGACCTCTTGTGCAGATGGATCTCTGTTGGTGCAGGATGGGACATGGTTTATCTCTCGCAATCTACGGGTTTGAAAGCGGCTATTTTAACCGGCGACAGTTTACAGTAACCCGGTAACCAAGGGGTGATCTCCGTGGCATCCGCGCGGTGCGCCATGGCGTCGTTAAAATTTGCCTCAAAACACTCATTGACTCCATGTAAGCTCCGCTTTTTACTCCACATATCCTATCCTACGCCCTTTGGGCCAGCAGAGCTGTTCCAATGTGTTTCGGCAAATTACCAATCTGTTTCCGGGAAATTACCAATATGTTCCCGGCCAATTGGCCGGCAAGCTTTTGACCTTGCCCTGACGCGAAAATCGTCTGGAAAGAGGCTTTAGGTAAATCCCGAATGGGTGAGGCATCAGGAGATGCCAACGAGCCGGCCACTCCTGGTAGATGCCCCGTTTACAAAATGTACTGGCTCAAATCCTCATCCGCGGCCAGTTCGGAGAGATGTTCATCCACATAGGCGGCATCGATGGTAAAGGTCTTGCCGGCATGTTCCGTGGCCTCGAAGGAGATGCTCTCCAGCAGTCGCTCCATTACCGTATGCAGCCGCCGCGCGCCGATATTTTCCGTGCTCTCGTTCACCTGCCAGGCGGTATCCGCAATGCGTTTGATGCCATCCTCCGTGAATAACAGCCGAACCTGTTCGGTGGCCAACAGCGCCTGATACTGCTCGGTGAGTGAGGCGTCTGGTTCGGTGAGGATACGGGTAAAGTCTTCGGAGCTGAGGGCGCCCAGCTCGACCCGGATCGGCAGCCTGCCCTGTAGTTCGGGGATCAGATCTGAGGGCTTGGAGAGGTGAAAGGCACCGGAAGCGATAAACAGGATATGGTCGGTCTTCACCATGCCATGTTTGGTCGAGATGGTGCAGCCCTCCACCAGCGGCAGCAGGTCGCGTTGCACCCCTTCACGGGAGACATCCGCCCCACCACCATGCTCGGCCCGGCTGGCTACCTTGTCCAGCTCGTCGATGAAGACGATGCCATGCTGCTCGACCATCTCCAGGGCCCGCAGCTTGAGGTCCTCTTCATTGATGCGTTTGGCCGCCTCCTCATCCCGCAAAACACCGAAGGCATCCTTGATGCGCAGTTTGCGGCGGCGGGTACGACCGGAACCCAGATTCTGGAACATACCCTGCAGCTGGTTGGTCATCTCCTCCATGCCGGGTGGCGCCATGATCTCCACGCCGACCGGGGATGAACTGACTTCGATCTCAATCTCCTTGTCGTCGAGCTCGCCAGCTTGTAATTTCTCCCTGAACTTATTGCGGGTGGCGCTGGAAACGCCGCTGGAGGCGCTGTCGCTGTCCCAGCTGGTTTGTTTAGGGGCTGGCAGCAGGGTGTCGAGGATACGCTCTGCCGCGGCATCGTTGGCATCGCCGGCAACCTTCGTCATCTCCTCTTCGCGCACCATCTTCACCGCGGAGTCGGCCAGATCGCGAATGATCGAGTCCACCTCGCGGCCCACATAGCCGACCTCAGTGAATTTGGTCGCCTCGATCTTCAGAAAAGGCGCATTGGCCAGTTTTGCCAGACGCCTGGCGATCTCGGTCTTACCCACGCCGGTGGGGCCGATCATCAGAATATTCTTGGGCGTGATCTCATTGCGCAGTTCCTCCGCGACCTGGGCCCTGCGCCAGCGGTTGCGCAGCGCAATGGCCACGGCACGCTTGGCATCGTTCTGGCCGATGATGTGCTTGTTCAGTTCAGCAACGATCTGCTGGGGGGTGATTTCAGACATAACGGCTGTTAGTTCTCAGAGTCGAGTTCTTCAAGAATCAGATTGTGGTTGGTGTAGATGCAGATATCGGCGGCGATATGCAGGCCTTTTTCGACAATCTCCCGTGCGTTTAGCTCGGTGTTGTCGAGCAGGGCGCGGGCGGCCGCCTGGGCGAACGAGCCACCCGAGCCAATCGCCATCAGGCTCTGTTCCGGTTCGATCACATCGCCGGTGCCGGAGATGATCAGTGAGGCCTTGGCGTCCGCCACACAGAGCAGAGCCTCCAAGCGGCGCAGGGCCCGGTCGGTGCGCCAGTCCTTGGCCATCTCCACCGCCGCCCGAGTCAGCTGGCCGTGGTGCTTCTCCAGCTTGCCCTCGAAGCGTTCGAACAGGGTGAAGGCATCGGCGGTGGCGCCGGCAAACCCCGCAATCACGTTCCCTTTGTAGAGGGAGCGGACCTTGCGCGCGTTGCCCTTCATGACCGTATTGCCCAACGAGACCTGGCCATCACCGCCGATCACGACCTTGTCGTTGCGGCGCACCGAGAGAATGGTTGTTCCTCTGAATTGTTCCACACAAAACTCATTGATTACGCAAAGATGTCAATTGTACCTGACAGAGGGGCAAGGTGAAAAAGTAAGTGGAGTCGACGCGCATGGCTTCGCTGTGGATCCATGCATGGGCTGATCTTTCTGCAGCTAGATCCCGGGTAGCGAAACCGCCTGCAGGGTCCGGCTGATGATCTGCCCCAACCGGGTGAGGAACTCCGTGCCGTGATGGGGAACAAACCGGTTTGGATCATGGCTGCCGATGGCGAGCAGACCAAGCACGCCCTCGCTCTTCAGGGGGATCAGCGCGGCCGAGGCGATCTCATCCCCTTCAGCGCCGAATATGTAATCGATCTGCTGCTGCGCCAGGGGACCACAGATCGGTTTATTGTGGTTGAAGAACTCTTCGAAGGTGGCGCTGTGGTCGGGTAGCTCCTCATCCAGATGATCTTTCAACTGGGTGGAGGAGAACAGCCGCAGCTCAACCGCATCCGCCTGAAAGTCGTCATGCAGTTCGTCCTCCAGGGCATTCAGGACCTCGTCGAAGGTGGCGGCATCGATCAGTTCCAGGGTCAGCCGGTGCATGCGGGCCTGCAGCGCATCGTTCTTCCTGGCCACCTGTACCAGTTCATCCATATGATGCTGGTAGCTCTTGAGCTGGTCGCGCAACATCTCCACCTGGCGCTCAATCAGTGATACCGCGCTGCCGCTTTCATGTGGGATATGGATATCCCGCAGGATTTCCGAGTGTCTGGCGAAGAAATCGGGATATTCACTCAGGAAACGGACAACCTCCGTTTCGCGGTCGGACTGGCTGTCGCCTGATTCAGGTATTCGTTGCGTCATAGTTCGATGCTTCCTTCGAACACGGCCGTTGCCGGGCCGCTCATCAGAACGGAACTGTTTTCTCCCTGCCACTCTACCACAAGTTCGCCCCCAGGGAGTTGCACCTCTACCCGTTCATCGAGGATGCCCAGCAGCCGGCCTGCCACCACGGCGGCGCAGGCCCCGGTACCACAGGCCAGGGTCTCCCCTGCGCCACGCTCGTAGACCCGCAGTTTGATGGTATGGCGGTCCACCCACTGCATGAAACCGGCATTCACCCGCTGGGGGAAGTCGGGGTGATGCTCTATCAGGGGGCCAAGCCGCTCAACCTGGGTAGTCGCCACGGATTCCACCCGGATAACCGCGTGGGGGTTGCCCATGGAGACGGCACTGATGGTCAGGGTCTGGTCCGCCAGCTTGAGTGGATAGGTGGCAGCCCTTGCCGCGGCGCGAAACGGGATCTGCTCTGGCTCGAGGATGGGGACCCCCATGTCGACGCTGATCTGGCCAGCGGCTTCCAGGGTCAGCAGGATGGGGCCCGCGGCCGTGCCGACCGGAATCTTCTGCTTATGGCTCAGGCCCTTGTCACGGACGAAGCGGGCGAAACAGCGGGCGCCGTTGCCGCACTGCTCCACCTCCGCGCCATCTGCGTTGAAGATACGGTAGTAAAAGTCGGTATTCGTTTGGCGCGGTGGTTCGATCAGCAGGATCTGATCACAGCCGATGCCGAAGTGGCGATCGGCAATCTGGCGGTATTGTTGGTCCGCGAGGTCCAGCTGCTGATTGATGGCATCGATGACCACGAAGTCGTTGCCGAGGCCCTGCATCTTGGTGAAATGGAACTTCATGCTGCCGGTTCTGACTTCTCGGTCTCCTGCTGCTCCGGTTCGGGCAGGTAGAGCGGGCCTTTCTGACCGCAGGCGGAGATCAGATTTCCGACGCCAAAAAGGGTGATAACCAGCCAGAGCAGATAACGGGGCCAACAGATCATGCGGTGGTTCCGAGCAGTTGAGTTGCCGTCAGTATAACCCCTTGCGGGAGGAGTGGGGACCGGGAGTCTACTATGGCGATTGGTCGGTGGGTTAGCGCATGTCAAAATAGGCGGATGAGCCACTATGCAAAACCACCAAAATCCCTGTTGCGCAAGGTTGGCAGGGCCATCGGCGACTACAAAATGATCCGCCCCGGGGATCGCATCCTGCTGGGTGTCTCCGGCGGCAAGGACTCGCTTGCACTGCTGCAGATCCTCAGCCACCTGCGGACCTATGCACCGGTGCGGTTCGAGCTGGGGGTGATCACGGTGGACCCGGAGGTGGAGGGTTTCGATCCCGCGCCCCTGAAGGCCTATTATGAGGCCCTGGGCCTGCCCTGGTTCTACGCGGAGCAGCCGATCATGCAGGAGGCCCGCGAGCGCATGGATGGCGACTCCTTCTGCGCCTACTGTGCCCGCATGAAGCGGGGCATCATGTACTCGACCTGCCGGCGTGAGGGCTACAACGTGCTGGCCCTGGCCCAGCATCTGGACGATCTGGCGGAGAGCCTGATGATGTCGATCTTTCATGCCGGGCAGTTACGCACCATGAAGGCCCACTATCTGAACGATCGCGGTGACATTCGTATCATCCGGCCCCTGGTCTACTGCAGAGAGACTCAGACCACGGCCTTTGCCCGGGAGGCGGGGTTGCCGGTGATTCCCGACAGCTGTCCCGCCTGTTTCACCGCGCCCACCCAGCGGGCCCATATGAAGCAGCTGCTGGCGCGGGAGGAGCGAGAGAACCCCCATCTGTTTGCAAACATGCTGCACGCGATGCGGCCATTGATCGACGAGACCCCGGAATGATGGCCGCAGGCGATTGATTCTTATTGTAAAAACCACGATTTGTCGAGCAGTATTTCCAGCCCCCATTTCTTGATTAATTTACTAAGTCTTTCTATACCTTCTGTATACATCAATAAGGAGATGGAACCTATGAATATTCGTACAACCACTGACCCGGTCACCCTGCATGAGGTACCTGATCCAGATCACCACCCCTATCTCTATGAGG
>JBDLIF010000105.1:0-7889 GCA_039714955.1 Pseudomonadota bacterium
GATGGTAATACCACGCTCGCGCTCTTCCGGGGCGTTGTCGATCTGATCGAAGGCGCGCTTCTCGCCACCGAACTTAGCCGCCTGGACCATAGTGATCGCCGCGGTCAATGTGGTCTTGCCGTGGTCGACGTGACCAATGGTTCCCACATTGACGTGCGGTTTTGTGCGTTCGAATTTTTCCTTGGACACAGTGCTACCCCTATACCCGATTACTGTTTCTTGGAAATGGCGTCAGCGATACTCGCCGGCACCTCTGAATATTTGGCGAATTCCATGCTGTAGTTGGCGCGACCCTGCGTAGCGGAACGCAGATCAGTTGCATAACCGAACATCTCAGACAATGGAACTTCAGCCTTGATCTGCTTGCCCGCGGGAGAATCATCCATACCCTGGACCATACCCCGACGGCTGTTCAGGTCGCCCATCACGTCACCCATGTACTCTTCAGGGGTGATAACCTCAACCTTCATCATGGGCTCGAGCAGTACCGGCTTGGCCTTCTTGACACCCTCTTTAAAGCACATGGAGCCTGCCACCTTGAATGCCATCTCATTCGAGTCGACATCGTGGTAGGAGCCATCATACAGGGTGACCTTCACATCCACCACCGGATAACCCGCCATCACGCCACTCTCCATGGCCTCCTTTACACCCTTGTCAACCGCGGGGATATATTCCCGGGGCACAACACCACCGACGATCTCATTGACGAACTCATATCCATCACCCGCTTCCTGCGGTTCGATACGCAGATAGACATGGCCATATTGACCACGTCCCCCCGACTGACGGACGAACTTGCCTTCCTGCTCGATAGAGGTACGGATGGTTTCACGGTAGGCCACCTGGGGCGCACCCACATTCGCCTCGACCTTGAACTCGCGCCTCATGCGGTCGACGATGATATCCAGATGCAGCTCACCCATGCCAGCAATGATGGTCTGCCCTGACTCCTCATCACTGCTGACCCGGAAGGAGGGATCCTCCTGTGCCAGCTTGGACAGGGCGATGCCCATCTTCTCCTGATCGGTCTTGGTCTTGGGTTCCACCGCCACCGCAATAACCGGCTCCGGGAACTCCATACGTTCAAGCGTGATCACATCATTCAAGGCGCAGAGGGTCTCACCGGTGGTGACATCCTTCAGACCTACGGCGGCGGCGATATCGCCGGCACAGACCTCCTTGATCTCCTCGCGGGAGTTGGAGTGCATCTGCAGGATACGGCCGATACGCTCCTTCTTACCCTTCACCGGGTTGTAGATCGTGTCACCGGACTTCAGCACGCCCGAATAGGCGCGGAAGAATGTCAGGGTACCCACAAACGGGTCGGTTGCGATCTTGAATGCCAATGCAGAGAAAGGCGCTTCGTCGCTGGAAGGACGCTCAGCCTCGGTCTCTTCGGCATCATCGAGCACACCGCGAATGGCCGGCACATCGATCGGTGAAGGCATCAGCTCGATAACCTTGTCCAGCACGGCCTGCACACCCTTGTTCTTGAACGCGGAGCCACAGGTGACCGGAACGATTTCCAGCCTCAGGGTACGTTCCCGCAGACCCTCGAGGATCTCTTCCTCTGACAGCTCACCCTCTTCGAGATATTTCTCCATCAGGTCGTCAGAGGCCTCGGCAGCCGCCTCAACCATGTGCTCACGCCACTCATTACAGGTATCGACGAGATCCGCGGGTATATCTTCATAGGCGAATTCCACACCCATGTTCTCTTCGGACCAGACCACCGATTTCATCTTCACCAGATCGACCAGTCCCTGAAAACCCTCTTCAGCACCCACGGGTACCTGAATCGGCACGGCATTGGCGCCCAGGCGATCCTTCAATTGTTCGACGACGCGAAAAAAGTCGGCACCCATGCGATCCATCTTATTGACGAACGCCATGCGGGGCACACTGTACTTGTTGGCCTGACGCCAGACGGTTTCGGACTGGGGTTCGACACCACCTACCGCACAGAGCACGAAAACCGCGCCATCCAGCACACGCAGGGAACGCTCCACCTCGATGGTGAAGTCCACATGTCCGGGAGTGTCAATGATATTGAAGCGGTGCTCAGCAAACTGCTGAGCCATACCACTCCAGAAACAGGTCGTGGCAGCCGAGGTGATAGTAATACCACGCTCCTGCTCTTGCTCCATCCAGTCCATGGTGGCCGCGCCATCATGCACCTCACCAATCTTGTGAGAAACACCGGTGTAGTAGAGCACACGCTCAGTGGTAGTCGTCTTACCGGCATCGATGTGCGCCATGATGCCAATATTACGATAACGCTCGATTGGAGTTTTCCGTGCCACGTTACAAACCTGTTTTTTAAAGAGCTATGTTGGGGTAAACCGCTTACCAGCGGTAGTGTGAGAATGCCTTGTTGGCTTCCGCCATACGATGAGTGTCATCCTTCTTCTTGACCGCCGCACCCTTGTTTTCGGAAGCATCCATCAGCTCACCGGCAAGCCGCATCGCCATGGATTTTTCGCTGCGTTTACGGGCGGCATCGATCAACCAGCGCATGGCCAGAGAGTTACGTCGATTCGGCCGTACCTCTACCGGCACCTGGTAGGTGGCACCACCTACCCGGCGGGATTTGACCTCAACCAGGGGCCGCACATTTTCCAGTGCGCCTTCAAGCAGATCCATTGCCTCACCAGTGCGCTTTTCAGCCGCCTGGTCAAGCGCACCATACAGAATTTTTTCGGCCACCGACTTTTTACCGTCAACCATGACCATGTTGATGAACTTGGCCAACAACTCACTACCATACTTGGGATCCGGCAGGGTTTCACGCTTGGCAACAATTCGTCTTCTTGGCATTGCTCTATCTCAATATCACTGATTAAAATCTGTTCGGCCGTCAGCTTTTAGGCCGCTTGGCACCATACTTTGACCGACCCTGACGGCGCTTCTCAACCCCTGAGGTATCAAGACTGCCGCGTACCACGTGATAACGTACACCCGGCAGATCCTTCACACGACCACCGCGAATAAGCACCACGGAGTGCTCCTGAAGGTTATGCCCTTCACCCCCGATATAACTGGTGACCTCGAAGCCGTTGGTCAAACGCACACGCGCTACCTTACGTAGCGCCGAGTTCGGTTTTTTCGGGGTGGTAGTGTACACACGGGTACATACGCCACGCTTTTGAGGGCAGGCATCGAGTGCCGGCACATTACTCTTCTGCGGTTTACGTTTCCTGGGCTTGCGCACCAGTTGGTTAATCGTTGCCATCTATATCCGTCTCCAGGGACGCTGATGTTCGCATTACACACAAAATTCGGAGAAGTCGGCACCTGCCGGTTCGCAGGTTGGAATGCGCCGGTAGTCGCGAATTCTCTGGCAAATAACTTTGCTCTTCGTGACCCAGCAAGAGTGGCAAAGAGCGTTAGAAACAACAGGCCGGCTAGGGGCCGGCCTGTTAGAGAGCGCGCATTCTATGCCCGCCTATATCGGTTGTCAAGCCACTATTCGGTTTCAGGGGTATTGAGGGCCTCCTTGAAGGCCTGTTCCACATCTTCCACGACCAGTTCAGGTTTGCCCTCTTCCTCGGCAAACGCCTCCATCCGCTGACGCCGCCGCTCCGTATGGTAAGAGAGTCCGGTACCGGCAGGTATCAAACGTCCAACGATGACGTTCTCCTTCAGACCATTCAGGCTGTCAGACAGACCCCGCACCGCCGCTTCGGTAAGCACCCGGGTCGTCTCCTGGAAGGAGGCCGCCGAGATGAACGACTCGGTTGCCAGGGAGGCCTTGGTAATACCCAGCAACAGCGGCTCATACAGGGCGGCATGCTTTCCTTCCGCCAACAGGGCCTCGTTCTCCTCCAACAAGGCGGCCTTTTCAACCTGCTCACCTTTGAGAAAACGGCTGTCGCCCGTGCTGCTGACTTCAACCTTGCGCAGCATCTGGCGAATGATCACCTCGATATGCTTATCGTTGATCTTCACACCCTGCAGCCGGTAGACATCCTGGATCTCCTTGTCCAGATATTCCGCCAATTCGGTAACGCCCTTCAGGCGCAGGATATCGTGGGGGTTGAGCTCACCATCGGAGATCATCTCTCCCTTCTCCACGTGCTCACCCTCGAACACATTCACGTGGCGCCACTTGGGAATCAGCTCTTCATGCTGCTCCCCTTCCGAGTCGGTGATGACCAGCCGCTGTTTACCCTTGGTATCCTTACCGTAGCTTACGGTTCCCGTGGCCTCCGCCAGGATCGCCGGGTCCTTCGGTTTGCGTGCCTCGAACAGGTCGGCAACCCGTGGCAGACCGCCGGTGATATCACGGGTCTTGGATGACTCCTGCGGGATACGGGCCAGTACATCGCCCACTCCCACATCGGCGCCATCCTGCACATTGACCACCGCGTTGGCCGGCAGGAAGTAGTGGGCCGGGATGTCGGTCCCCGCGATATTCAAATCATTGCCGTCCGCATCCACCAGCTTGAGCATCGGCCGAATATCCTTACCCGCCGCCGGGCGCTGTTTGGGATCGATTACCTCCAGGGAGCTCAGACCGGTGACCTCGTCTACCTGCTTCTGCACGGTTACACCATCGACGAAATCGACGAAACGCAGTACACCCGCCACCTCGGTAATGACCGGATGGGTGTGCGGATCCCAGTTGGCCACGATCTGACCACCATCAACCGCGGTACCATCTTCCACCTGCAGGATGGCACCATAAGGGACTTTGTAGCGCTCACGTTCACGCCCTACCTCATCCACTACGGTAAGTTCGCCGGACCGGGAGGTGGCCACCAGGTTGCCGCTGGCATGTTTGACCGTCTTGATGTTGTGCAGATGGGCGATGCCGCCCGCCTTCACCTGGATATTGTTCACCGCGGCGGAACGGGAGGCCGCCCCACCGATATGGAAGGTACGCATGGTGAGCTGAGTGCCCGGCTCACCAATCGATTGGGCCGCGATAACACCCACCGATTCTCCCATGTTGACCTTATGGCCACGCGCCAGATCACGGCCATAACACATGGAACAGACCCCCACCTTCGCCTGGCAGGTTATGGCGGAACGCACCACTACCTGATCCACACCGATGGTCTCCAGTTTCTCCACCCACTCCTCGTCGAGCAGGGTACCTGCTTCACAGACCACCTTATCACTGCCGGGTGGATGGGCGTCAACCGCGACCACGCGACCCAGGATGCGCTCCCGCAGGGGCTCTACCACATCGCCACCCTCGATGATGGGTTGCATCAAGAGGCCCCCATGCGTTCCGCAATCCTCCTCCAGTACCACCATATCCTGCGCCACGTCCACCAGACGCCGGGTCAGATAACCGGAGTTGGCGGTCTTCAGCGCCGTATCGGCAAGGCCCTTGCGTGCTCCGTGGGTCGAGATGAAGTACTGCAGTACGTCGAGGCCTTCGCGGAAATTTGCCGTGATCGGGGTCTCGATGATGGAACCGTCCGGTTTCGCCATCAGGCCACGCATGCCGGCGAGCTGGCGGATCTGCGCGGCGGAACCACGAGCGCCGGAGTCAGCCATCATATAGACCGAGTTGAAGGAGTCCTGTTCGACCTCATTGCCATCCCGGTCGATTAACTTTTCCTTGCCCAGTTTGGCCATCATCGCCTTGGCCACCTGGTCATTGGTATGGGACCAGATATCCACCACCTTGTTGTAGCGTTCGCCGTTGGTGACAAGGCCAGAGGTATATTGATTCTCGATCTCCTTGACCTCCGCCTCGGCCCGCGCCAGGATAGGCTCCTTCTCCTCCGGCACCACCATGTCGTTGGAGCAGAAAGAGACCGCCGCCCGGGTGGCGTAACGGAAACCCATGTACATCAGCTGATCGGCGAAGATGACCGTATCCTTCAGACCGAGACGCCGGTAGCAGGCGTTGATCAGGTTGGAAATCGTCTTCTTACCCATCGCCTGGTCAACCAGCTCGTAGGGCAGGCCATCAGGCACAATCTCGTAGACGATGGTGCGGCCAATGGTGGTGTCCACAATCTTGACCTGCTCCATGCGCTTGCCCTGTTCATCCAGCAGCACTTCACGAATCCGCACCTTCACCCGCGCCTGCAGGTCCGTATGGCCAGACTCATAGGCCCGTTTCGCCTCAGTAACATCGGCGAAGGCCATCCCCTCACCCTTGGCATTGACACGCTCGCGAGTCATGAAATAGAGGCCCAGCACCACGTCCTGGGAGGGTACGATGATCGGGTCGCCATTCGCCGGGGAGAGGATATTGTTGGTCGCCATCATCAGGCTGCGCGCCTCCAACTGGGCCTCGATGGACAGCGGCACATGCACCGCCATCTGGTCGCCGTCGAAGTCGGCATTGAAGGCGGTACAGACCAGCGGATGTAACTGGATCGCCTTACCCTCGATCAGCACCGGCTCGAAGGCCTGGATGCCGAGGCGATGCAGGGTCGGCGCGCGGTTCAGCATCACCGGGTGTTCGCGGATCACCTCCTCGAGGATATCCCAGACCTCCGCGGTGCCCCGCTCCACCAGCTTCTTGGCCGCCTTGATGGTGGTGGCCAGACCGCGCAGCTGCAGCTTGCTGAAGATGAAGGGCTTGAACAGCTCCAACGCCATCTTCTTGGGCAGACCGCACTGGTGCAGTTTCAGGGTCGGACCCACCACGATGACCGAACGGCCGGAGTAGTCGACCCGCTTGCCCAGCAGGTTCTGGCGGAAACGCCCCTGTTTGCCCTTGATCATATCGGCCAGGGACTTCAGCGGACGGCGGTTGGTGCCGGTGATGGCGCGGCCACGGCGGCCATTGTCCAGCAGCGCATCCACCGACTCCTGCAGCATGCGTTTCTCGTTGCGCACGATGATGTCCGGTGCGTTCAAATCCAGCAGCCGTTTCAGACGGTTGTTACGGTTGATCACCCGCCGATAGAGGTCGTTCAGATCAGAGGTGGCGAAGCGGCCACCATCCAGGGGCACCAAGGGACGCAGCTCTGGTGGCAGTACCGGCAATACGGTCATCACCATCCATTCGGGCCGATTGCCCGACGCGTTGAGCGACTCGAGCAGCTTCAACCGCTTGGTGAACTTCTTAATCTTGGTCTCGGAGTTGGTGCCCTCGATCTCTTCCCGTAGGCGCTTGATCTCTGCCGGAATATCGATGGTCTTCAGCAGTTCATAGACCGCTTCGGCACCCATGCGGGCATCGAACTCGTCACCGTTCTCCTCGATGGCATCCAGATATTGCTCATCGGTGAGCAGCTGGCCACGCTCCAACGGCGTCATGCCGGGATCGACCACCACGAAGGACTCGAAATAGAGCACCCGCTCGATATCGCGCAGGGTCATGTCCATCAACAGGCCGATACGGGACGGCAGGGATTTCAGAAACCAGATATGCGCCACCGGGCTGGCCAGCTCGATATGCCCCATGCGGTCGCGGCGTACCTTGGCCAGGGTGACCTCGACTCCACACTTTTCGCACACCACACCACGATGCTTGAGGCGCTTGTACTTGCCGCAGAGACATTCGTAATCACTGATCGGGCCAAAGATCTTGGCGCAGAACAGGCCGTCCCGCTCCGGCTTGAAGGTACGGTAGTTGATGGTCTCCGGTTTCTTGACCTCGCCATAGGACCAGGACCGGACCATGTGAGGGGATGCCAGACCGATGCGAATGGCATCGAAATCTTCCGTCTGACCCTGTTGTTTCAGAATACTTAATAGATCTTTCAAGATCGTATCTCCTGCAAACGCTGACTGACTGGAGTCAGAGACTTAGTCCTGTTCCAATTCGATATTGATGCCGAGAGAGCGTATCTCCTTCACCAACACATTGAATGATTCGGGCATACCGGCTTCCATCTGGTGATTGCCATCGACGATGTTTTTGTACATTCGGGTACGCCCATTGACGTCGTCCGACTTGACCGTGAGCATCT
>JBDLIF010000106.1:0-7867 GCA_039714955.1 Pseudomonadota bacterium
TCAGTGGAACGGACGAGTCGGCCATTGGCCGAAGCGGCCAGGCCTTCTCCCGCATAGACACCGGTTGGATCGGAAAAGGCAAGTTCGGAGAGATCGGCTCGCCATTGTAGACGCTGTAATCGGCTCCCCTCACCGGAGAGCTGGGCATCCCCACTGATCCAGCCACTATAGCTCCACTCCTCAGGCGGCCGAGATGCCACAGGCAAGAGTGCCACAACCGATGCCAGATCCAACCTGCGTCCCTGCAGAGTGGCGCTCCATTTCGCATCCACCAGCGAGAATGCAAGATCGACCCGGCCAGCCGCAAGGGTGAGGTTGGCCAGCCTGCCACTGAGCCTGCCTGTTTGTTGTTCCAGCTCAAAACTGAGGTCGGCGGCGGATTGTTTGAACAGGGGATGCTCAAGCGTGACCTTGCCCTTCTGACAGCTGATACGCCGGTCTGAAATCTCTCCCGCCAGACAGTCTATCTTAAAGTCCGTCAGCCTCTCATCCAGCTCTGGCAAGGTGAAACTGCCGATCTCAAGGCGGTAGCCGGTGCCGCCTCCGGCTGGCCAATTCAGTTCGAGCCGGAGTTGCTCCGCCCGCCAACCCTCGGCCGAGAGATGCTGGATGGAGAGGTGTAACCGATCAAAGGCATTGGCTGAATGCCACAGCCAAGTAGTAAGCATCCCCGCCAACAGGACGAGGGTCAGATATAACGGTCTATTCCGCGGGAAAGACATCGGTGGAGAGATAGCGATCCCCACGGTCACAGATAATGGCGACGATCACCGCCTGTTCCACCTCCCTTGACAGTTTCAGCGCCGCCGCCACCGCGCCACCGGAGGAGATACCGGCAAATATCCCCTCTCGTGCCGCCAGTTCGCGAGTGGTCTCTTCCGCCTCCTGCTGGGAGACATCGATGATCCGGTCCACCCGGCTGGCATCATAGATCTTCGGCAAATACGCCTCGGGCCAGCGGCGGATCCCGGGGATGCTCGAACCCTCCATGGGCTGCACGCCGACGATCTCGATTGCGGGGTTTTGGGCCTTCAGATAGTGGGAGGTCCCCATGATCGTACCCGTGGTCCCCATGGCGCTGACAAAATGGGTAATGCCTCCCTGGGTATCGCGCCAGATCTCCGGCCCGGTGCCCTCGATATGGGCCTGGGGATTGTCCTGGTTGGAGAACTGGTCGAGAATGACCCCCTCGCCGGCTGCCTCCAGTTCCCGGGTCTTGTCGATCGCCCCCTCCATGCTCCCCTCTTTCGGTGTCAGTATCAGCTCTGCCCCATAGGCCTTCATCACCGCCCGGCGTTCCAGGCTCATATTTTCCGGCATGATCAGGATCATGCGATAGCCCCTGATCGCCGCCGCCATCGCCAGGGCAATCCCGGTATTGCCACTGGTGGCCTCGATCAGGGTATCGCCGGGTTTGATGCTTCCCCGCTCCTCCGCATGGCGAATCATGCTCAGTGCGGGTCGGTCCTTCACCGATCCCGCCGGGTTGTTTCCCTCCAGTTTGACTAGTAGGGTATTGGTTGATTCACCCTGCAGACGCTGAAGACGTACCAGAGGTGTATTACCAATGAAATCTTCGATAGTTTTATATTGCATGGGCATGGGCCGTGAAACCGTCTTATTGTCTTAGGGAAACCCTGATTATACCCATCCCTGGCTTTTTCAGCGCAGATCCCTGTACCGCTGCAAGGCCTGAATTAATCAGATCATCCTCAAGAGATTGACAACAGCAGAGTATTAATCTGCGCCCTGTTTAGATGATTCTCTATACTGAACGAACGGAAAGGAAATTTCACGTCTGACCTTATGAATTCTGAAAACATTATCTTTGAATTGGCTGCCATTGTGGTGGGTTCCGGCCTGCTTGCCACCCTTTTCCTGTTCGCCCGGCAGCCAATCATTCTGGCCTATATCGCGGTAGGCATATTGATCGGCCCCAAGGGACTGGCCCTGATGGAGAGTGCCGATCACATCGAGCAGATTGCACATCTAGGTGTTGTACTGCTGCTGTTTCTGGTAGGGCTTAACCTTCAACCTCACAAACTCCTGCAACTCTTTGGCAGGACTACATTGCTGACTCTGGCCACTTCCTTTGCCTTTGGGCTCAGCTCCTTCATTTTTGCCCAGTTGGCCGGATTTACATCGGCGGACAGTCTGATTATCGGTGCGGCAATGATGTTCTCCAGCACCGTTATCGCCCTGAAACTGATCCCCACCACAACCCTGCATCACAAACACACGGGTGAGGTGATGACCAGCGTGCTTCTATTGCAGGACATACTGGCTATTATCGTGCTTCTTCTGATCACGGGTGAAACCGCTGAACGCATGTTACCGGCCTTTGCTGTATTGGTACTGAAGCTGATCACTCTCGGTATTCTTGCATTTGCCGGAGTACGCTTTTTGATTATCCCTCTTTTGAGAAAATTTGGTGCAATTCAGGAGTATACCTTTCTCATTACGCTGGCCTGGTGCCTGCTCGTTACCGAGACAGCCCATATTGTCGGCCTCTCTTACGAGATGGGCGCGTTCATTGGCGGCATCTCCGTGGCGTCCAGTCAGTTGGCGCTGGTGATAGCGGAGCACCTCAAGCCTCTCCGGGAGTTTTTCCTGATCCTCTTCTTCTTTTCGATAGGGGCCAAACTGGATATTCCGATTCCAACCCAGATTCTCTTTTCCAGCCTACTGCTCGGGCTGTTATTGATCTTCCTCAAATTCTATGTTTTCCGTCGCGCATTTTCAGAATCGGGGGAGTCCAAAAAACTTTCAACGGAACTGGGGATTCGACTGGGACAGGCCAGCGAGTTCTCCATTTTGATCGCCTTTACCGGCCTCTCCGCCGGAGCATTAAGCGCGGACGGGGCGCTCTTCATCCAGATGACCACCCTGGTGACCTTCGTGGGCTCCACCTACTGGGTCGTCCTGAGATACCCGACCCCGGTCTCGGCCGGGCCGAAGCTGCGGCAGGACTAAGCGGACGGACCGGAACCCGCCAACAGTGACTTCATCTCCCGCACCGCCTGGTCAAGCCCGGTAAACAGGGCCCGGCAGATGATCGAATGGCCGATGTTCAACTCTTTGATCCCGTCAATCCCTACGATCGCCTGGGTATTGTGGTAATCCAGGCCATGCCCCGCATTGACCTGCACTCCGAGTTGATTGCCGTATTCAACGGCCCTGATAATGCGTTCGAGCTGCGCATTTCGGCTACGGTCGTTATGCGCATCCGCATAGTGTCCGGTATGGATCTCCACCACCGGCGCACTCACCGCCACCGCGGCATCCAACTGCCTGGGGTCCGCATCGATGAACAGGGAGACCCGGATCCCCGCATCCCTCAGTTCACTGCAGTAGTCCTTCAGGTAGTCCAGATTGCCTGCCACATCCAGCCCCCCCTCGGTGGTGAGCTCTTCCCGCTTCTCCGGCACAAGGCAACAGTCATGGGGGCGGAAACGGGTGGCTATGGCGGCCATTTCGGCGGTCGCCGCCATCTCCAGGTTCATGCGGGTCTGCAGGATTCCCGTCAGCATCTCTACATCGCGGTCCTGTATGTGGCGGCGATCCTCGCGCAGGTGCAGGGTAATCGCATCAGCCCCCGCCTGCTCCGCCATCAGGGCCGCCTGTATGGGTTCCGGATAACGGGTGCCACGGGCCTGCCGCAGGGTCGCCACATGATCGATATTCACACCGAGCAGAATGTCGTTTTCAGCCATCTTGTTGCCTATTGTATTCCTTAGGTTGATAAACTCATCGGGTAACTGTTCAGCAACCCAGTTTTTTAGGGGCTGCTGAATAGCTTACTCCCCGGAAGAGTTCACGGCTCTTCAGGGGCTTGTCGCCAAGATAGAAGGCCAGGATACGCCGCATCAGGCCTTTCGCCTCCGTGGCCGTCGCCTGGTCCATGGGGGCTCTATTATGCAGGCAGAGCAGGGTTCGTCCACTCACGCCCCCACTGGCAGGCTGAGCCGCTGAGATAACCGGCCCCTGTTCGATCAGATAGTCATAGGCCCGATCCGGCAGAACCGGCTCACCTCCCACAGTCTCATGATCCAGGATCAACCCATAGCCGAGCGCCCGCAGGAGATCGATCTCGAAATATCTGAGCGTCTCAGCGATCGGTCGCCCCCCGGCCAGGGCAGTGAGTGCTTCCAGGTAGTGGGCGAACAGATCCGCGTGGGGATCATTTCTCCCCAGCAACCGCATCAACAGTTCATTGAGGTAGAAGCCACAGTAGAGCAGCCTGCCGCTCAGGGAGAATGGCCGTCCCTCCGGCTCCACCTGCCCCAGGGTCTTGATCTCGCCCCTGCCGCTCAAGCCCACCAGCAGCGGCTGAAATGGCTGCAACAGGGCTGCCCTGCCCGCCCGGCCCGATTTCGCGCCTCGCGCAATAGCCGGCAGCCGGCCCTCGTCCGGGGTGAAGAGTTCCAGCAAAAGACTGCTGTTACGGTAATCCCGCCGGTGGATGACGAAACAGGGTTGTAGCTTGGGGGCGGGCACTGGTACTCCGTCAATATCATCTTGAAGGAGTACTAATCACCATAGCCGAGCCGTACCAGGGCGGACTCATCGCTGGACCAGCTCTTCTTTACCTTGACCCAGACATTCAGATAGACCTTGCAGCCGAAAAATTCCTCCATGGACCTTCTTGCCTGAGTGGCCGCCTGTTTCAGGGCCTGGCCATCCTTGCCGATGAGGATGGCCTTCTGACCCGGCTTCTCCACCCAGATGACCGCGCCAATCCGGTAGAGACCCGCCGCCTCCTCGAAGCGTTCGATCTCCACGGAGACCGCGTAGGGGAGTTCTTCGGCGTAGCGTCGGGTAAGCTGCTCCCGCACCATCTCCGCGGCGAAGAATTTTTCCGGCCGGTCGGTAAGCTGATCCTCCGGAAAGAAGTTGTCACCCTGGGGCAGCGCTTTCATTACCAGAGTCTCCAGGGTCTCCACGTTTCCGCCGTTTTTTGCCGAGACCGGTACCACCTCGGTGAAATCAAAGCGCTCAGCCATCTCCGCCAGGAAGGGCAGTAAAGTCTCCTTCCGTTTCACCTGATCTACCTTGTTCACCACCAGAATCACCGGCAGGGTGCGGCCCTGGAGCAGGCGCAATACCTTTTCGTCTTCCCGGGTCCAGCGCAGGGCCTCCACCACGAAGATCAATACATCCACGTCGGCCAGCGCGGTGGTCGCGGTACGGTTCAGATAGCGGTTCATGGCATGATCCGCCCTTAGATGGATACCGGGGGTGTCCACATAGATCACCTGACCGCCCGGCAGGGTCTTGATGCCCAGGATGCTGTGACGGGTGGTTTGCGCCTTGTGGGAGGTAATGGCCAGCTTGACCCCAATGATACGGTTCAACAGGGTGGATTTCCCCACATTTGGCCTGCCGATGATGGCGGTATAACCACAGTGATTGGCCGGCTCAACCATTTTCCAGCTCCCGCAGCATGTTCGATGCCGCTGCTTGCTCGGCCCGTCGGCGACTGGACCCAGACCCTAGCTGCTCCAGCCGAAGCTCGCTGATCACACAGCGCATCTGGAACAGCTGGTCATGAGGTGTACCGGAAATCTCGATGATCTCATAGCTTGGCAGACCAATCTTGCGTGCCTGCAATAACTCCTGCAGACGGGTTTTCGGATCTTTCTGCTGGGCCGCCGGATTCAGACCTGTAAGTCGCTCTCGAAACATCTCGAGAATGACCTGGCGGCTGGTCTCATAGTCGCTGTCCAGGTAGATCGCCGCCAGAATCGCCTCCACTGCGTCAGACAGGATCGAGGCACGGGCATGCCCACCGCTGCGCAGCTCACCAGGCCCCAGATTGAGATAGTCCCCCAGATCGATCTGGCGGGCAATCTTTGCCAGGGTCTCCCGCTTGACCAGACCGGCGCGCAGACGGCTCAGCTCCCCTTCCGTCGCGGAGGCAAAACGGTGATAGAGTTCATCCGCAATGACAAAGCCCAGAATTGCGTCACCGAGAAACTCCAGGCGTTCGTTGTTCACCCCACCCACACTGCGGTGAGTCAATGCCTGTTCGATCAGGCCGTTGTCCGTAAAGCGATAACCCAGGGCCCGGCAGAGGATGTCGCTGGAAGGCCTCAATTCGCAACCAGTTCAACGGATTCATTAAAGGTCATGATGGCATCGAGATTGCCCACGATTGGCCTGCGCTCTTCATAATTCACTTCAATGGTCGTGATACCGCTCGAACGCCGAATCTTAATATTTTCACGCTTGAGCTTATCGACACTGTTAATATTTAAACGCCGACTTATCATGGTGCGGATCTCGGCAACCGGTTTGCGGCTGATCAAGCTCTCCTTCTGCACGGACTCCAGAATATTCATGATCGTATAGTGTTGTAGATAGACAGGGGCCAGTTTCATACCCACCATGATGAAAAATCCGACCATCGTCAGGACCAGCAACCAACTGATCATGGTGAGACCATGCTGATTTTTTTGGGATATCATCAATTTCTCCTCATGAAAAACTCAATTACCAGACCCCATTACTCGATGCCATTCCCAATCCGTTCCCAGGCAACGGGAGGAAAACTGTCGAGATTGGAGTCCCAGTTCATCCAGATACCAAATGCCTTGCCTACCAGGTTTTCCTCAGGCACCAGCCCCCAGCAGCGGCTGTCATTGCTGTTGTCCCGGTTGTCTCCCATGGCAAAATAGTGTCCTTCTGGAACCGTTATCGGCCCATTGCGCAAAACATTACATCCCATCGCAAGATTAGGTGCCATGGGATGGACCAGGATGTTGTGCTCTATGCCGTCAAGCCTTTCAAGCGACTTTAATGCCCCGGTCATCTGCGCCCCGCTACCTATACCGGTATACATGCCAACAGGGGTCTGCGGCATGGGCTTGCCGTTGATATAGAGGATCTTATCCTGATATCGCACGCTATCCCCCGGCACCGCGACCACCCGTTTGATATAGTCGATCCAGGGTTGTTTGGGATAACGAAACACCACCACGTCGCCCTGCTGAGGTTCCCCCAGCTCAATGACCTTTTTATTCAGCACCGGCAAGCGGATGCCATAACTGAACTTGTTGACCAGAATAAAATCTCCCACCAACAGGGTGGGCATCATCGAACCCGAGGGGATACGAAAGGGCTCGACCAGAAATGAACGCAAGATCAGTACCGCGAAGATCACAGGGAAAAAAGAGCGCGAATACTCCACCAACAGGGGCTCTTTGACCGCCACTTGGGCCTCGCCATCCGCCCCCGCCTCCGAGACGGCCCGCTGTTTTCTTTTGGAGGCAAACAACAGCGCGTCGATCAGCCAGATACCACCCGTGAGGGCACTGGCGGCTACCAGAAAAGTTGGAAAGTCGAAATTCATTTTATTGCAATCCTTGAGTGGATCCCCTTATAGGGAAACAGATAGATATCATGGAACAAGCTGTTTTGATGGCGGCTAATTATCCTTTCCCACCTTGAGCACGGCAAGGAAGGCATCCTGGGGTATCTCAACCCGACCGACCTGTTTCATACGCTTTTTGCCCGCCTTCTGCTTTTCCAGCAGTTTGCGCTTGCGCGTGATATCACCGCCATAACACTTGGCCGTGACGTTCTTGCGCAACGCCTTGACCGTGGTACGCGCGATGATCTTGCTGCCGATCGCGGCCTGGATGGCCACCTCGAACATCTGTCGTGGAATGATCTCCTTCATTTTTGAGGTCAAGTCCCGTCCCCGGCTCTGTGACTGGTCTCTATGCACGATGAGCGAGAGGGCGTCCACCTTCTCGCCGTTGATCAGAATATCGAGCTTGACCAGCGGGGCCGCCTGAAAGTGGGTAAATTCATATTCGTAGGAGGCATAACCCCGACTGACCGATTTCAGCCGATCGAAGAAATC
>JBDLIF010000107.1:0-7855 GCA_039714955.1 Pseudomonadota bacterium
AGGGCGCGGCCAGACGCACGATTCTGATCGCGGCATCGTCAAGCAGTTTGTGCCCGGAAGAGTGCAATACCCGGATTTGTTCGACGCTGCCATCCTTTCTTACCGCAACATGCAGGATCAGGTTACCATAGAGTTCTTGTCGCTTGGCCTCGTCCGGATAGTTGAGGTTGCCGATTCGTTCCACCTTACGTCGCCAGGCATCCAGGTAGGCGGCGTATTTATACTCTTTGGTGCTGGCACTGATGGCTTTGCGTTTCGGCAGTCTGGCATAAGCCAGAGTTTTTCGCTCAAGTTCCGCCGTCAGATGTGCTATCTCCTGGTCCCTGCTGGCAAATAATTGGGCTGAAGTGGGTTTTGGCGGGGTCTGAATAACAGGCTTGGTCTTTTCGGATGCTCTCTTATGGCGTGATTTTTCCTGTGTGATGACCGGTTTTTGCGCTCTCCTTGCGGTTTCCGGGATGGCCTGCCGGGCTTGATTTTTACTGGGCAGTGGGGCGATTCTTTGCACCGGAGTAGCTGGAGCTTCGGTTGTGGGCCTGGTTTTTTCCGACTGTTCGCCGGCACCGCTCTGACTGGTCTGAGCCAGATAGTCGGCCTGCTCCTCCCGTTTCGGTGGTTCCTTGGGATGTTGAATCACCATGATTTCCAGACTCTGCTGGCGATGCTCTTTTTTATTTCTCTCTTCAAACTCGAAACTGATACCCAGAATGATGAAGAGATGCAGGCAGGCCGCCAGAAAAAGCATCAAGCCAAGGTGGTCATCCGACGAAGCTAACACAGTTGCCTTTATCTGTTTAAGTAGTTAGCGATACAATCCATCAGGTCCCCAGCGATGTCCAGCTCATATTGATGATCGAGTTCACGAATACAGGTTGGGCTGGTGACATTGATTTCAGTTAGATAGTCGCCAATCACATCCAGGCCGGCGAACAGGATGCCACGGCTTTTCAGTTCGGGCCCCACCTGGTTGGCGATCCAGCGGTCGCGCTCCGATAGGGGGACTCCCTCGCCTCGGCCACCGGCAGCCAGGTTGCCCCGGGTTTCGCCCTCCGCGGGTATGCGTGCCAGGGCATAGGGAACAGCCTCGCCGTCGACCATCAGGATGCGTTTGTCTCCAGCGGTGATCTCGGGGATGAAGCGCTGGCACATGGTGTATTCCCTGCCATGCCGGGTCAGGGTTTCGATGATGACGCTGAGATTTGGGTCGTCCTGGCGGACCCGGAATACTGAGGCGCCACCCATGCCTCCCAGAGGTTTGATGATGATGTCCTGCTGTTCCCGCGCGAAGTCGCGGATCGCTGCGGCCTGCCTTGTCACCAGGGTGGGAGGACAACATTGGGGAAAGAAACTGGTGAAGAGCTTCTCGTTGGCGTCCCGCAGACTGGCGGGACGATTTACTACCAGGCAACCCCGCTGTTCTGCCTGTTCCAGTAGGTAGGTGGTATAGATGTACTCCATATCGAACGGTGGATCCTTGCGCATGAGTACGCTATCCAGGCTCTCCAGGGGGGCGGTTATCTCGTCCAGAAACTCATACCAGCCAGTTGGGTTATCTTCCACCAGGAGTCTGCGCATCCGTGCGTGGCAATGGCCATCACGTAGAGTCAGGTCCTCCGGTTGCAGATAGTAGAGCTCCCAGCCCTTTGCCTGGGCGGCGAGGAGCATGGCGAAGCTGCTGTCTTTGTGAATTTTGATGGACTCGATGGGGTCCATCACTATGCCGAGTTTGATGCTCATGGCTATCAGTGTACTTTGCTTGTCTGGAAGAATTAAGTTTTTCTAATGACTGCCGCTGTAGGGGAAGCGAGTGATACGATTTATCTGATTATTGCTTGTCAAGTCAAACTGGTGGGAAGAGAAATCTTGATGATGGATGAGCATCTTGCTATTTTTCTGTGGAATCAAACACCATCGGGATAAACCAATAAATCTTAAGAATAGATATTAAGAGCCGGTTGGCCCGTTTGAGAATTGACCAAACAACTACATAATGTGAGAAATTTAATGTTATCCACAGCCTGTCATTTGGGGATCAGATGGTGAATGCCGAAGAGAATGAGTTGAGTCTCGCTGGCATCAAGGTCATGGTCATCGATGATAGTAAGACCATCAGACGCACCGCGGAGAGTCTGTTAAAGAAGGCGGGGTGTGAAGTAATAACCGCTATTGATGGTTTCGAAGCCCTGGCAATGATCGCTGATTTACACCCTGACGTAATCTTCGTCGATATCATGATGCCACGCCTGGATGGATATCAGACCTGCGCGCTGATTAAAAACAATGCTGTCTATAAGAATATCCCGGTAATCATGTTGTCAAGCAAGGATGGGCTGTTCGATCGTGCTAGAGGCCGAATTGTGGGCTCGGAGCAGTATTTGACCAAGCCATTTACCAAAAATGAATTATTGGGCGCAATCCGGCGCCATGTATCCAAAGTCGCGTGAAGATGACTGCAGATTGCACAATACAGGCCAGTTTTTTAAAAAAACCTAGTAAACAAATGAGTCAATGATTAAAAACATCTTTCGCAAGGATAATACGGATTCACAAGGGGATGAGGCGAGGCCATCAGAGAGTGGTAACACAGCGACTATTCTGATAGTCGATGATTCACCAACCGAGGTGCATGTCTTTAAAAAAATTCTTGGAAAACAGGGCTATAAAACAGAGATTGCCCGGGACGGCCAGGAAGGCCTGGAAGTGGCAGGGAGTATCCATCCGGACCTCATTATCATGGATGTTGTCATGCCGGTATTGAATGGTTTTCAAGCCACGAGAAAACTGCGAAGTGAGGAGAAAACCGCGGATATTCCAATAATTATGGTAACAACCAAGGGTCAGCAGACCGATATAAATTGGGGTAAAAGACAAGGTGCAAACGAATATCTGGTAAAACCTGTTATGCCGGCTGATCTGCTAAGCAAAATCAAGGAGCTGCTAGATGGCTGAATCCATACAGGCCTCCCTTCCATCTTCCTCGATAGAAATTGTTGAGCTGCTTGCCTCGATAGAACAACGCTGTCGTCAATATGCGGTAGGACTACCACAACAGGAACAAATCCAGAGCGTCTGGGAAGGTGTGATGTTCTATGTTAGTGAGCAGTGCCTGGTTGCCCCATTGAGTGATATCAAGGAGATCCTTAATTACCCCGCTGTCATGACCAAGGTTCCAGGCGCCAAGCCCTGGATGCTGGGGATTGCCAATATCCGAGGTACCTTGATGCCCGTTGTGGATCTGCAACTGTTTCTGCTTGGCAGAAAAACAAATCGAGGCAGACGCAGTCGTGTGCTGGTTTCTACCATGGACTCCGGTTTGACTGGGGTACTGGTCGGGGAGATGGTTGGGATGCGTCATTTTGCCAAAGATACGGCGACTGGGAATGAAGCGCTATCCGGGCAATTCGACAGATATGTCAAATATAGTTTTGATCAGGATGGCGCCATCTGGCCGGTTTTCAAACTATCTGCATTGGCTGAAGATCCTGCGTTCCTGATGGCAGCGGTTTAACTGCGTTTGGTTCAGCTACAAATCATAGGCGTGAGTATTATCCTTTTGGGGGAATAAACTAATGAAAGTGAAAGGAGTGGGTGGAAAATTGCCTTCCAACAAGGTTGTCACAACACTCGCTGTGCTGGTATTGGCCTGTTTGATACTGGCGCTTGTGACATTTGTGCATACCGATCGTCGTGAGAGCTATGATGAGCAATATCTACTCAGGGCTGCTGAGACACAGGTACTCGCCCAGCGGCTTGCAAAGATTGCGGTCTCCGCGGCAAAGGGTGAATTACAATCATTCCAACCCTTACAAGCTGCGCGTAATCGATATGAGACCCTTATAACTGAGCTGAAGAAAGGATCTGTTGCTGACAAGCTTCCCGCTTCTCCAGAAGAGGTCTCCAAGCCATTGCGGAATCTGGAAAATAGCTGGTTCGAATTGAGGCAATACATCGATGAGGTTTTGCAGGCAAGAGAATCCATACTGGCAATCAATGAATTTTCCGGTGTGATTGGTGAGTTTGTACCCCAGCTCCAGGAACTGTCAGAAGAGTTGGTGCTGGTTCTTGTCAACAGTAAGGCGGCACGCGAGCAAATATCCATCGCCGCGGAGCAGGAGATGTTGTTGCAAAGGATCAACACCAATGTCAATCAGGTGTTCGAAGGTGGGACGGAAACGGCTGCGGCCATTGATCAGGTTAGTCGGGATGTAAATCGTTTTAGTCAGGTGTTGGCCGGGCTGCATGACGGTGATGACGCCTTGGGGTTGAAGAAGGTTGATGATCGTGTGGCAACCCAACGTTTGGCTGATATCGGAAATCTATTTGGCACTATCAACGATAACATCCAGGAGATCATCGAGAATATCCCTGGTGTCTTACCCGCCCTGGAAGCGGTAGCTGTAATCAATTTGTCGAGTGATCAGGCCAGCGCCGGGGCGGCGAAGCTGATCGATGCATATGGTCAGTCTCCAGGACGTTTCAAAGTACTTGGAATCAGTGCTGGCCCCGGCATGATTGCCATCTTTGGTGGTGCCGCGGTGATCTTTCTGATATTGCTTGGTGTGCAATTGATTGTGGATTCCCGGCGGCGTGAGCAGGCAAGTAAGGAGCAGAACGAGAACAACCAGAAAGCAATCTTACGTCTGTTGGATGAGATGGGTGACCTAGCCGATGGTGACCTGACAGTGACCGCCAGCGTTACGGAGGATATAACCGGGGCCATTGCGGATTCCATCAACTATGCTATCGAGGCCCTGCGGGAATTGGTTACCACGATTAACCAGACGGCCGACCAGGTGTCCGGAGCTACGCAGGAGAGTAGGGCAACGGCTACTCACCTCGCTGAGGCGAGTGAGCATCAGGCGGATCGGATTACCCAGGCGAATGAATCCTTCAAGGAGATGACGTTGGCCATCGATCAGATGTCCAGTGATGCTGCTGAGTCCGCCGAAGTGGCCAGTCGATCAGTGGATATCGCCAACAAGGGTGCCGAAACAGTGCACAAAAACATCCAGGGCATGGACTCTATCAGGGAGCAGATCCAGGAGACCTCCAAGCGAATCAAACGACTGGGTGAGAGCTCGCAAGAGATTGGCGATATCGTTGAACTGATCGATGATATTGCTGATCAGACCAACATCCTGGCTTTGAATGCAGCCATGCAGGCAGCTATGGCAGGTGAGGCAGGTCGTGGTTTTGCGGTGGTTGCGGATGAGGTGCAACGACTGGCTGAACGTTCAATCAACGCGACCAAGCAGATTGAAGCACTGGTTAAGACCATTCAGGCGGATACCAATGAAGCAGTCACTTCGATGGAGGCCAGTACAACGGGTGTAGTGAAGGGGGCGCAATTGGCAGAGGATGCAGGTGAGGCGCTTAAGGAGATTGAAAACGTATCGAAATATATCGCTGAACAAACAAATAATATCGCTACCTCAGCGCAAACTCAGTCTGAGGCATCTTCGGTCGTCAACGATACGATGTCTGTTATCCAAGAGATCACAACTCAGACTACCGATGGCACCAGACAAACAGAGATCTCTATCGGTGCCTTGACGGATCTGGCGGAAGAACTGCAGAAGTCGGTTGCGGGTTTCCGTCTTCCCTAATCGATCTTATTTGATTCAATGTATGGGTTAAGCTTGCACAGGCGATTGGATTATCTGGTTAACCTGGTTAAGGGGACGGCAGTATGAGGGGCGTTGATGATTTTGGCGCTTTGAATTGGGTCAAGAGTGAGCTTGATGAGACGATTGGCCGGGCCCGACGAGCACTCGAGCTCTACATCGAATCAGAAGGGGATGAGGGAGCAATAGCGCTTTGCGCTGATCATCTTCATCAGGTTGCCGGTGTGTTGGAGATGGCGCAGATCTACGGTCCAGGCATACTGGCGGAGGAGATGGAAGCAGTCGTCCGGGCAATGGCTAATGGGCAGGTTGCGCAATTAGATGAAGCTGCTGAAGCCTTAATGCTCTCCTTGATACAGCTGCCAGACTATCTGGAAAAATTGCAGGCGGGCGATGCGGACGTTCCACTCATAATTCTTCCTTTGCTGAATGATCTAAGAGCGGCACGTGAAGCCCCTCTGTTGTCAGAAGCAGCCCTGTTTAAGCCGGAGATTGCCAAGGCTTCTGTATTGGGGCCGGTTACTGGTGAACCCAATCCTGAGATTTCGTCTCTGGTTCGCCGTCTACGACAGAAGTTTCATGTTGGATTGCTTAGCTGGTATCGCAATCAAAAAGCCGAAGAGGGCTGGCAATATCTGCGTGAGGTATTCGAGGAGCTTGAACAGCATGCCGGCACACAAGAGGTCTATAGTCTGGCTTGGGTTGCCGGTGCCTTGACCCGAGGGCTGATCGACCATTCCATCATTTCAGGCATCGCGGTCAAACAGCTTTTTAGTAAGATCGACAGGCAATTAAAGTGCATCATCGATGGCGGTGAGGGTGCTTTGGACAGAGATCAGGCGGATGATCTGCTGAAAAACCTCCTCTACTACATTGCTCAAGCCATGACAGATGATTCCAGGATCAATGAGGTCAAGAAGGCCTATGATCTTGAAACGGTTATGCCAAGCGAAGTGATGCTTAAGGAGGGGCGTCAAGGTCTAAGTGGTTCCAATGCGGAGCTAGCGGCTTCGATCAGTGAGGCAATTCAGTCCGAATTAACCAGAGTAAAAGATGTACTTGATCTTTTTATGCGCAATCAACAGGCAGAGACCGATATGTTGGCGCAACTGGAAAAACCCATTCGAAAACTAGCGGATACTCTCGGTATGATTGGTCAGGGTGCACTTCGCACCCGCCTGCTCCGCCAGGCTGAGAAGGTTAAGTCCTTTATTGGAAGATCCGAGCCACCGGAAGAGTATGAACTCATGGAGATGGCGGGAGACATATTGTATGTCGAGTCATCGTTGAGCACTTTACATACGATCCAACCTTCAGGGGACGAAGAGATCACTCCTGATGAAGGGTGGGGATTGAAACTACCCGAAGGTGAATACAGAAGCCTGCTCAAACAGGCGGTGCGAGAGGCAAAAATCGATATTGCCAAGGCCAAGGAGGCCATCATTGGTTATACCGAGACACCTGGCGAGCCGAAGGTTCTTACGGAAGTATACGATGCTTTCATGCGGGTCTACGGTGCCTTAATACTACTGGAGTTGGCGGATTCAGCACAGATACTTCAGCGTACGGCTGACTTCATTAAGACCAGGATGATCAATGGAAACGAAGTGCCTTCACGTCAGCAGCTTAATTCATTAGCTGACGTCATCAGCAGTGTTGAATATTTTCTTGAAGCCTTGGTTGATGGTGCCGGGGACCGGCGTGAAATCATCGCGATTGCACAGTCGGCATTGCATGGCTTGCTGAGTTCAAAGCCTGAAGCCGCGGATAAAGTGGTTTCAGCTGAGATTGTTCCGCTTGCTGACTATCCCGTGACCTCGGAGGAAGGTCTGCCTGAGGTAGATAGGGCGGAAAGGCCAGAAGCTGGAGAAACATCTGAACTGACCACTGAAGAGGCAGATGTTGATCTCATCGAAGTCCCGATTCCATCGTCAGAGAAACCGGCATTGGAGGATATCGACGCCGAAATACTGGGGATATTTGTTGAGGAGGCGAGAGAAGAGCTGGAGACGATTCAACAGGATTTACCGGCGTGGCAGAAGAATCCGGATGATAAGGATGCCCTGATCAGTTTTCGGCGTTCTTTCCACACTTTAAAGGGTAGTGGCCGGCTGGTTGGTGCCAAAGTCATTGGTGAACTGGCTTGGTCGATGGAAAATATGCTTAACCGGGTTATTGACGAGACGATCAAGGCAGGTCCGGAGATAATGGTTCTGCTTGACGATGTAGTC
>JBDLIF010000108.1:0-7852 GCA_039714955.1 Pseudomonadota bacterium
TATTCTATATAGACCTGCTTTCCAGCATCATCCAAGGCATATGTGCCATTGGGTTCCAGCTTCCAAGACCCGTAGGGTTTGTAGATATCCGTGGCGATTTCCGTCTGAATGGCCTTGTGAAGATCGAAGAAATCACCCGGAACAATCTCTCTCCCAATGAGTGAGTAGATAAGCTCTATCGCCTTGGCATGTCCAATAACCTCTTGGTGATCCTTGATTGGCTTACCCGATACCGTCAGCCCTTCATCCAAGATAAATTTCGTATCACCAAGAGATAATGCATTACCCTCGATGGCGGTGGACGTGTGGGTCCATAGATCACGCAATTGCCGCAGAAGCGTATGCTGAATATCTTTGTCCAGACCCTGCAAAAACCGGAAGTTTTCCATCGCCATCATATTTTGGGCAACCCCAGATTAAGATTGAAGTTTTCGCTGTTTGCCAGAATCCTCATGATGCTATCGACTCGAGCGTTAATCCCAGATGAGGGGGGGCTCATCCATCAGCGCCGCCTGTTCCCGCAGGGTGAGGATATGCTCCTCCCAGTAGTAGTTGGTATTGAACCAGGGGAAGGCCTGGGGAAACGCGGGATCATCCCAGCGGGAGGCGATCCAGGCCGCATAGTGGATCAGGCGCAGGGTCCGCAGGGCCTCAACCAGATGGAGCTCGGCCGGATTAAACTCGTAAAACTGAGTGTAGCCTTCCAGCAGGTCAGCAAGTCTGGCGGTCATGTAGGGTCGATCACCCGAGAGGAACATCCAGAGGTCCTGCACCGCCGGTCCCATGCGTGCATCGTCAAAGTCAACGATATGCGCCCCAGCATCGGTCCAGAGGATATTCCCCGGGTGACAATCCCCGTGTAGTCTGATCGGGCGTATCTTGCCTGCCCGCTTGAAACAAGCCTCAATCCGTTTGATCAGGTCAGTGGTAAGAGAGGCATAGGCCTCAATAAGATGAGTGGGGATAAAGCCGTTTGTCAGCAGATATTGGCGCGGCCGAATTGCATAACTCTCGATATCGAGGGTTGGCCTATGGGCATAGGCCTTGGCCGCACCCAGGGCATGGATGCGACCAATGAAACGTCCCAGCTGCTCCAGATGATCCGGATTGTCCAGCTCCGGCGCCCTGCCACCCCGGCAGGGATAGAGGGCAAAACGGTGTGGGCCATGTTTGTGCAGGCTGACGCCCTGCTCATCCAGCCAGGGTGGAATGACCGGTATCTCCTGTTCCGCCAATGCCAGGGTAAAACGATGCTCTTCGATTATCGCCTCGTCACTCCAACGGTTCGGGCGGTAGAATTTTGCCACCAGCGGGGCGCCGTCATCCAGATAGATCTGATAGACGCGGTTTTCGTAACTGTTCAGCGCCAGGAATTGGCCACTGCACTGCACACCCAGGGTCTCGACGGCATCCAGGATATGATCCGGAGTGAGATTGGCGAAGGCCTGCTTGATGGAGGTTTCGTTCACTAACCCATCACCCTTGCATATCGAAGGGTTTTGGCCTTTCAAGGTAGTACCCCTGGGCACAGTCCACCCCAAGCTGGCGCAACCTCTGGAAGATCTCCGCATTTTCCACGAACTCGGCGATGGTCTTCAAGCCCGCCACATGGGCGATGCTGTTGATGGCCTCGACGATGGCGCAATCCATGTTGTCTTCCACGATGTCGCGTACAAAGGTGCCATCGATCTTCAGATAATCCACCGGAATGGTCTTGAGATAGGAGAAGGAACTCAGACCAGAGCCGAAATCGTCCAAGGCGAAGTGACAGCCAATCTTGCGAATGTTCTTGATGAAGGCCACGGAACGTTGCAGGTTGGAGATGGCAGCGGTTTCGGTGATTTCAAAACAGATCAGATCCGGCGAAACATCGCTCTCCTCCAATTGCTCCAGTATATGAGCGTAAAAGGCAGGCTCACTGAGTGACGCGCCGGACAGATTGATAAAGTAGCGGCCCAGGGCCTGAGAGTCCTCGACGCTGTTTCGGGCAATACCACGTAAGGCATGGGTGATGACCCAACGATCCACCGCACTCATCAGATTGTAGCGTTCGGCTGCCGGGATAAAGGCGCCTGGTGAGATCATCTCACCCTGCTCATCCAGCATACGCAGCAGAAACTCCTGATGGTGGAAATCCGTGGAAACCTCACATACCGGCAGGATATCCTGGACATACAGGACCATCCGATCTTCATCGAGGGCGTGACGGATACGCGTGGCCCATTCCATCTCACCATGGCGCTGGGTCATCTCCTGATCGTCCCGATCGAAAACGTGCACCCGATTACGGCCCAGGTCTTTCGCCGCATAACAGGCTAGATCCGCCTGACGGAGCAGATCACCGACCGCCCTCACATTGTCGTTGACACTCACCAGACCAATGCTGCAACCAATGGCGAAACTCTTCTCCTGCCAGACGAAACGAAAATCGTTGATGGCCTGCAGTAACTGCTCGGCGATGCTTACCGCGTGTTGGGTGTCACAATGAAGCAGCAGCACACCGAATTCATCACCACCCAGCCGTGCCAGGGTGTCACTTTCACGCACCTGGTCACCCATGACAACAGCAAGCTGGCGCAACAGCTCATCACCTGCCACATGGCCACAGGTATCGTTGATAATCTTGAACTGATCCAGATCCAGGTAGAACAGTCCGTGAGTCTTATGGCTATGTTGAGTCTCCGTCAATGCCTGCTGTAGCTGCCGTTCGAACTCGGCGCGGTTTACCAGTCCGGTGAGTCCATCGTGATAGGCCAGATGGTGGATGATCTCCTGGGCCTTACGGTGTTCCAGCCGCGACTTCGCCTCACGCAATTCGCGTTCGATGGCGGGTACCAGTCGCTTGAGACTGTCCTTCATGATGTAGTCCTGGGCCCCGGCCTTCATGGCGCCCACGGCCAGGTCCTCCCCAATGCTGCCGGAGACCACGATCACCGGGGTGTCGGCATTCTGCTCCTGGATCAGTTTCAAGGCCCGGGTAGGACTGAAGCCAGGCAGGTTATAATCGCTGATGATAAGATCCCACTCATGCTTCAGGGCATCCTGCAACATCTCCTCGTTATAGACACGGGCATCCTGGGGATCGAAGCCACCTTTACGCAATTCTCGCAAAATGAAAACGGCATCGTTTTCAGAATCCTCGATAAGCAGAACACGCAGTGGTAGCGGCGCCTCAATTGTCATCAGGCACCTCATTCAACAGCAGCCAGTAGATACCCAGCTGCCGGGCAGCCTCGATGAACTGTTCAAAATCCACCGGTTTTCTGACATAGCTGTTGGCGCCCAGCTCATAACTGGCAATCAGATCGCGCTGCTCCGAGGATGAGGTCAGAACCACAACCGGTGTCCGTCGCGTTATGGGACTTTCTCGCATGCACTTGAGGACCTCAAGACCATCTACCTTCGGCAGCTTCAGATCCAGTAACACTACATTGGGTTGTAGACTGGTGTCGCGTCCCGCGAACGTACCTGTCCCAAACAGGTAGTCAAGCGCCTCCTCACCATCCTTGACCTCCACAATGTCATTGATGATGTTATGACGGCGTAGCGCACGTGCCGTCAACAACTGGTCATCCGGGTTGTCTTCCACCAGCAGGATTGTCTTGTTGGCCATCATTTCCTCCGTTCATTTTTTTCTCATTTGCTTTTCTTGCTGTTGGTTGCGATCCGATCCGGTTTGGCCAAGCAAGAAGTAAAAAGTTGCCCCCTTGCCCACACGGGCTTCGGCCCGGATGCTGCCTCCGTGGCGCTTGATAATGCGCTGAACCGTCGCCAGACCGATCCCGTTTCCGGGGAACTCATCCTTATGGTGCAACCGCTGAAAAACGCCAAACAGTTTAGCTGCATAATCCATATTAAAACCCGCTCCATTGTCCCGCACAAAGATGAACCTCTGATCCTCTTCTATCAGACTGCCAACCTCGATCCTAGCGTTTTTTATCCTGGAGGTATATTTCCAGGCATTATCGAGCAGATTCACCATCACGATTCGCAACAGCCCCGGATCGCCCATAACCTTTAAACCAGACGCTATGGAAACCCTAACCCGGCGGCTTGGGTCCGCCTTTCGCAGCTGTTGGATGATAGGTTCCGCCAGGTCACTCAGATCAACCATCTCCCAGACCAGCTCGAGGCGGGAAACCCGGGATAATTTCAGTAGCTCGTCGATCAGCTGCCCCATGAACTGTGCCGCCTTGCGCACCCGCAGCAGATAGTCATGTGCGGTGTCGTCCAACTCATCGCCATAATCCTCCAGCAGGGCCTGGCTGAACCCATCCATTGCCCGCAGAGGCGCGCGCAGGTCGTGGGATACCGAGCGGGTAAAGGCCTCGAGCTCGCTGTTTGCGGCGGTCAACTCATCCGTCAACATTCTTAACCTGGCCTCGGCCCGCTTGCGTTCGCTGATATCCACCGAGTAGCCAATCATGCCGATCGGCACCTGGTTATCGTCATACAACAGGCTCAAGGAGAGAGAGGCGTCGAAGATGGAGCCATCGGCGCGGCACAGACGCACCTCAACCTCATGCCTGCCTTTCCGCTTGAGAGGTTCGATGATCTGATGACCTAGAAAATCGTGCTCTTCCGGTGGGTAAAGGCGTGCGATCTGTTGGCCGATGGCCGCTTTCGCCGACAGGCCGAACAGCCTCTCCGCCCCACCGTTCCAGCTGGTGATCACACCCGGCAGATCCGTAGTAATCACCGCATCATGGATCTGATCGATGATACGGGCCTGTTGCCGAAGTTTGGCGGTGCGCTCGGCAACAAGTTCTTCCAGATGCTGGCGGTATTCGAGCAGTTCCTGTTCCACCACCTTGATATCACTGATATCCTCAACCGAAGACCAGATAAATCGCTCGCCATCCTTTTCAATGATGAGCCCCTGCAGCCGCACGGGTACAAGATGCCCATCCAGGTGAATGTATTCCTTCTCAGAGGGACCATACCCGCCGGTCTGCATCAGCTGGTCAAGCTGCTGCTGCTCCAACGCGTAATAATCCTTTGGCGTGATGTCCCAGTAGGAGATGGCCAGCGTCTCCTCCAGGGTACGGCCGATGATCGCCGCGAAGGCGGGGTTGACATCCACAAATCTGCCATCGAGTGAGGTCAGGGCAAGGCCAATAGGGGTGGTCTCGAACAGGGTACGATTATAACGCTCGCTTTCCAGGAGTCTGACGTCCAGCTGCCTGCGTTCCTCGATCATGCTGTTGAAGCTGTTGAACAGCTTCTGCGCCTCGATATCGTCACTATCGAGGATGCCTGGTTCAAACAGCTTGTTGGCGCCGTAATCACGCATTTGCCGAGCCAGCTGTTCCAAAGGGCGGCTCAATCGTTTGCCGGACCACAAGGCGAACAACAAGCCAAAAACCGCAATCAGCAAGGACAGGAGTAACAGATCAAACCAGATAACCCGGGTGAGTTGCTCCTCCATATCCCGATTTACACCAAGATGTAATTCCGCATCGAGACCGGATATCAGTGGATAGGCGATATCGGTGATCAGCCGATTACCGCTCAGGAACCTGGCACTGCGTAACGCTCCGTCAGTCACATGCTGCAGTGTCAACAGATCAAGCGGAAACCCCTTGTCGAAACTATGAGCGAAGAGCCTGCCATCGAAATCGAGTACGTAGGCATAGTCGAGCTCAACGCCTTCATGCACAATGTTTCGCAGAATTTGTCGGGTAGCCAATACTTCGCCATCAAGCACAGACCGGGCCACACCCTCCCCGACGAAAAGCGTCAGTGAGCGCACCAACCGATCCTGGGTCAGGTCCACATGCTCGTCCAGCCGCTCACCCAGCAACCAGGGAATCATCAATCCGAATACCAGGGTAACGCCGACCACCAACCCACTGATGCGTGTTGACAGTTTCATGGTTCAGCCGGGTTGCTCTCAGCTCTGTTGTCGACCTTTGTCAAGATACCAAAACGGATCATCCAATCTCGCAGTTCCTGGTAATCGTCAGCCGTGGTTGATGCAAACCCCCGCGGCATCTCCGTCCTCTCCCAATGGTAGAGATTTGCCCGATGGCGTCCCTGTGGATCGAAACTTAATAGTGCGGTTTTAACCTTATCGATAATCTCCCCTGGAAGATTCGGCTTGGCGGCTATCCCACTTGATGGATAGTACCCTGAGGTATACAGGACACGCACCAGGTCCTGTTCAACCAGCAGTTCCGCCAGACTGTCCTGCATACCACAGGCATCGGTTTTGCCGGAGACCACGGCATCGGCGCAATTACGGTGGGAACCCGTGTAGCTGAAGGAGTGGAGGTCGTCCAGGGTCAACCCGGCCTCTGACAGAATGATCCGTGGGATCAGGTGCCCCTGGGTGGAGTCCACATGGCCGAAAGCGAAATGCCTGCCCCGTAGCCCGCTGATGTCGCTGATCTGGCTATCAGGGGCAACCACAATCATCGAGCGATACGCTGCTTCCCCTCTGTCATTGAGACCACGCACCAGGGGTATCACTGTATATTTTTCCCGAGCCTTGATAAAACTGGCCGCTCCAATGGCGGCAAAATCGACACTGCCCTGAGCGAGTTCTTCCGCCACTGGCCGACTGCCACTGAAATGCAGCTTGAAACGGTAACCGGTGGTCTGTTCCAGGTAGGCAAGAAAAGGTAGATATTGCCTGACGTCCTCTTCCAGGCTTGAGCGTGGATCGAAACCGAAACGCAGGGCCGCTTGATCAAGGTTAGTGTCCGGTTTCCTGGCCCGAGCCACATCCACCCGATTATTCAGATCAAGGGTAGGCAGTTCCGATGAGCCATTCTCACAACCGACGAGCAGGAAGATTGCGGATATCAGCAACAGACCTATTCGCAACCCTCCTCGCCAATAACGCATCGGTCGGTTCACCTGTTTCGGTGATTTCATTGATTCAGGCTTCTCACCATCCCTATCCATCAGCGTAAAAAACCCCGAACAGTTTCCGATCAGGGTCTTTGTGATCATCCATGATAATACTCATTCCAGACTTGTATTCCTACATTTTCAACCTTGAAGAACCGAAAGTGATAGTATAGTATCACTTTCCATGAGAGTAGAATTAGTAACTACATTAAAGCGGCAAGCGACCAAGATATTGGCGGATTTGCATAAATCCAAGGAACCCATCTTGATTACAGAGCATGGGCAGCCGTCAGCGTATCTCATTGATGTTGAAGACTATGAATTCATGCAGAATCGTATGCGCCTTCTGGAAGGTTTAGCCCGGGGGGAACGTGCGATCCAGGAAGGTCGAACATTCACTCAAAAGGAGGCAAAAGAGGCCATGGATAAGTGGCTCAAGTAATATGGACAGAGCCTGCTTTATCCGATCTTAACGAAATTGCTGAATATATAGCGCTGGATAATATCGCGGCGGCAAAGCAGTTGGTCCAGCAACTATTTTCAATCGTTGAGCGTTTAGAACAACACCATAAATCAGGCCGACCTCCGCCAGAACTAGAAAAATATTCACGCTATAGAGAAGTTATCGTTGGGCCTTGCCGAGTCTTCTATCGTGTTGAAAATGACAAGGTCTATATACTCTATGTCATGCGAGGTGAAAGAGAGCTACGCATATATCTACTCAACGATCGTGCGAGAGAAAAAGCTAACAAGGTTAGATTGTGAGAGCAAAACACAAGACCAGCCCCCCTTACAGCGACCCCCTTACAGCTTCAGCTCCTCTAAAAGGGTAGCGTCCCCATATCGAAAATAAGTAAAAAATTAGTTGACAATATTAGGATTTTATATACTAATAATATATGTGATGGATTTCACACTTTCCATGTGAGTCATATCACACAACCAGCCATCCATCTGTCAATTTCGGGAGCAAGGAAGACACCAGCAACAGCACGGC